>NZ_JAJCHL010000069.1:0-18043 GCF_020554505.1 Caldibacillus sp. 210928-DFI.2.18 | reverse complement strand
AAGAAAATCGAGGAAAGCTCATTCTAGATGCAACTTGTGCACCGGCTGATATTTCCTATCCCACTGGTTTTAAACTATTTACCGATCCACGTGAAAAACTAGAGTTGTAACTGCTAAACTAGACTAAACAGTTTTCGACAAATAAGACTAAACAGGTTACCTTAATAACATCACTTTCTAAATACTGGAGGTAATCTATGGAAAGTGAGGATGAGGATGTGGAAAGGTTGAAAATCTATAACGAAGTTCACAGGCTTCTTAAAGCTGAAAACTTTTGACTGTCCAGAGTTTATACTAGGGATATTTATGGTCGGGACTAATAAATGATATAATAACGTACCAGCCTTGAGGCAGGTACGTTATTAATCTGGTCCTCTCAAGCACTTATTTTTTTACAATCAACTATATTCCTAACGGAGCATATAGTTGGGAATTTTCAATAAACAACTTCATTAATGATCTTGCTCTATTAAGAATAATTAATGAAGAGAATAATTATATTAATCTAAAGCAATAAACCAAAAATAAACACAGAAAGATGTGTTTAAACATTTTAAACTATTAATATAGGCTAATATTAGTAGGTAAACCGACCCTCATAAAAAATCTAGCATATGCTTGACTTAGATGTTCTTTATAAGGGGAATTTAGTGTCACTATTCCGTCTATCTTTTCACTTGCTAACTCCATCATATATTGAATCGGAACGGAAAAAACTTCCCTAAAATCAATTATTTTCTGGTCAAATTCATGCCCCTGAATTTTACAGCATTCAATCATATGGTAATTGGGAACGTATCCCTTAATTATCGTGTTTATTTTACTTTTTGCACTATTTGATAGCACAGGGAATAGCTCATGAACATCTAATAACCTTGCAACCATGACCTAATTAGTTTTTCCTACATGCTGGAGATCACAACTTTGAGATAATATGATAACATCGTGTGTTGCAACATTCGCTTCATTAGTCTGACCCTTCAGAAGTTCGTAACTTGAGACAATTACTTTTGTATCTTTTATAATATCTCCTTGCTCTAAAGGAAGATTTTCTTGCTTTAAGTTGTACCATTCCATACTCACAATTATCCCTAACCCCCAATTAATGGTCTTCCAAGTTTAATAAATCGTCATCAATTTCAACCGGTAGTATTGGTAGAGTACTTTCCTTAAGTGAAACATGTAGTTTTTCTTCAATGTTTAATTCAGGAATGTCTGATTGTCTTAATGAGTCAATCATTTCCTCATCCATATCAATGTCATGGATTATCTCTTTATCAAAAAACATGAAATTATTTTCTTTCCATAATTCACTTAAATGACTTGAATTAAATGCATACTTTATATTTGAGACTTCATAATAATTTACATTTACAGAAGGAGTAGTACTCATAACCAGACCCAATCCAATCACACTTGAAAAAATCATATTTTATAAACTCCTTCCTTTAAAATTTGTATTGCATTAGTATTAAAAAAATCATTAGAGATTTCAAACAACTTTTTTACACTTACACGCAATGTATTGTTTAAATCCCCAGTCTTATTATACATATATCTGTTATTTACATCTATGGAGATAAATATGCCTTTTTCTAAAAGCTTTGCTTCGGAGAGTGAAGCAGTCAAATGATTATCTTGCCGATTTGTAAAATTATAATTTCTGTAGTTTCCTACCGCAACATTTAAATAATATTCATCATTGATAACAAAAGTTATTTTTTGATTAAAATCATTTATATTTTGGGAGGCATGCAATCCATTATTAAAAACCTCTGCTAGGTATCGGGTAATGACTTCATCATCAACTTCTTGTGGAAATTGTGCTGTTAAGGTTAATCCTTGAAATAAAGTGTCCTGAACATGGATACATTCAAGTATCCACATCATTAATTCAGCTCGTTCTTTTAAATATTGAGTACATTGTTCCAGTTTCCCCTGAAACCTAAAATCAAAGTTAGCTTCAATTTTGGCGTTAATTTGGGAAAATATCATCTGGTTATGCCCATTAATCGCATTGAAGATGACTCGAGGTATCTCGGGATCTATTTCCTAAGGTACTTCAATAAAATTTGGTGGCAAATAAAAATCCTCCATCCGCTTTTCAATGTCTGCAAGGGAATCAAGAACTTTCTCCTTAATTTTTATTTTTCTAGGATAAACCAGATTTAATGAAGCATTAATTACATTCATTTTTTCAAATTGCATGAAGATATTCACCCTCACTTTATTTGACCTTATACATTAATAATAAACAATTTTATCAGAAAAGTCATCTATATTTGTTAATAACGGCGCATGAGGTCAAGGAATTGCCTGGAGTAAAGTTAAAAGTTAGTGTGTACATTTGCTTTATAACTGGTGCAAATCATTGACTATTAGTAGGGAGAGTGAGAAAATTGCAGTTTACTTTCCGAATCTATGTTAAACAAACGTTCGATTAAATTTCGTGTAAAGCCGTGCTACTAGGGAAGTTTGCAAAAACGCAACCGCAGTATTCTTCTTATTTTGACAAGTTTCCTGTGTATGAATTCAGATCATATAATGGTTTTTGCATAAGGAATGGCAACAAGGCCGATTCTCTGGGTGCAATCGGAATGGCAAACTTATTCCAGCTTGCCATCCGATTTTTTCAGTCGATGTCGCTTAGAGTCGTAAGGGGGCATCCACTATAATTCTTTGCTTTTTCATATGCTACTAACCGTAATTTTAGTCATCTACCATATTTTTTTGCCATACCAAGCGCCATTTTAACCGTAATTCATGGATTCATTATAGTTATTTCCCTTAATTCATTGCTATTCCATGCGCCATCCTAATAGTAATGTATTGCATTAATAATCGCTGTTCTAGCCCGTCCTTTTCCTGGCCAAACACAAGTATACAAACGGCTTATTTCTTCCCCAACTGTTCCTTCAATGCGGCCAGTACTTCCCGCTTCCAGAGTTTCACGGTTGAGTAACCCACACCTAAACTTTCTGCGATTTCGGTTAGTTTGTGACCTTTCATAAAATGTAAGTCAATGAATTGTTGCTGTTTTGGCGGCAGTTGTTTGATTATGTCTTGCAGGATCCAAGTTTCGTCGCTTTCGTTATCGGCTGTTTCGTTCGCAATCTGGTTCCAGCCGACATCATCCGGTTGGTGTTCGTGTTCCTCTTTTTGGATTTGCTTCCGGAGTTCGGTAAGGATTGAGCCGCGAATATAGTGATAAGCGTAGGTTGTCAAGGATGCCTTGTTTGGATCGTATGATTGATAGGCCCGCCACAAGCTGATTAAGGCAATTTGATAATACTCCTCATGGTTTTTGTAAATATGCAAGCCGCGTAAGATGGAGCGGATAATCGGTTGCATGCTCGCTACTAATTTTTCAAACTCATAATCTTTGTCCTTCATCAAGTACCCTTTCCGAAAGACGCGCCTTTCCAATGTATTCCCGGGTACCTATAACGTAATGAAAAAAGACGATTCTGACAAAGAGATTTTAAATCAGTTTTACCTGATTTTTACTATGTTTAACTGGAATTATCGTGCATTTAGTAGTAATTTTGGTAAAGTTAATAGCAATTATCGCATTTTTACCCTTAATTTCAAGTTAATGTTTTACTTTTATTTTTACTTGATTTTAGTAAAAAAAGCTGAGTGTTTCTCCCCAGAAATTGATTTCGGGTCCGAAGTTTTGTTTTGAAAACATTTAATATATCGATTTTCCAAGTGCATTTCTGTTTGTGGTATGTCTGCTATGTTTCTGTATTGTCTGTTAGTTCAATATATAATTGCATTAGGTGATAAATTTATGGATATCGGTAAAAGAAATATAAACATCAGAAAAGGAAAAAATATGCAGGCAAATATACTGGCAAAGTAGGCATTTATTTCACAGTTATATCTGGGTAATATTGATAACAGCAGGACTACGCCTTCTTTGGATAAACTGACGACCATTTGTGATGCTTTAGGGATTACACTGGCAGAGTTCTTTGGTTATGAATCGGAGCTAACACCGGATTTAATGCGGCTATTGGAAAACATGAAAAAACTAACAGAAGAAGAACGGAGCCATCTGTCGGATTTCATTGAGGAAATTTTGAAGCGGAACTAGGGACAGGTTGAGACCACTTAAAAACTGTTCAAATCAATTCATTTGCATGTTACGTAATGTGTGACTCTGCTCTATAAGTTGGCTTGCGGGATGGCTCCAAGCTTGCCATCCCCTATACCACCATATTGTGGCGGTTGAAATACTAATCGCTTGTGCATTCAATGTATTAGCGAGAGATTGTTGACAACGCACAAACGCATACAAAAAAGGACCGAGTTTTATACTCAATCCTATAAAATTTAAAGGTATTTTTGCCCCGTTTACGAATCGGCCTTGAATTTATCTAGTACTAGTCCGTTAATATTCGCATAAGGTCATAATTTCGGTATTTTTTATTTCTTTTCACATCCGTATCTGCAAACAGTAATTCTTTTTCATCTAATGAATTTAATGCTTTACGGGCAGTATTTGGAGAAATTTGAAGATGATTATAAACCTCTGCAACCGTAGTAAATGGATTTGAGAAAGTATATAACCATACTTTCCTTTCAGATTCAGTTTCACATAAGGACAGTCCTTTGCGCGCAAGTTGTTCAGCTCTATCTAGTTTATTATGAATGCGTTCTGCCATGCGGTCACAAGCATTTAAGAAAAATAAAATCCATTTTCCCCAATCCGGCTGATTACCTCTTACACCGTTAAGCAGTTTATAGTATCTTGCTCTCTCTTTTTCTAGTTCTTCACTTACAAAAAATATTGGTTTTCTTATTAATTTCGACTGCAATAAATATAAAACAATTAATATTCTGCCTAATCGCCCGTTCCCATCTAAAAATGGATGAATGGATTCAAACTGGGCATGGATAATGGCCGCTTTAATTAGTGGGTCACTATTTTCATCAAAAATATACTCTGCATCATTTAAGTGAGACACAGTTAATTTCTCCCCATAAGGATGGCCATTCATGAAATACTCAACATTTTCCATATATTCATTGATTTTGTCCGCAGATACGGGTATATATGAAGCGTCCTCGATTCTCTTCGTAGGACCAATAAAGTTTTGGATCTTTCGAAAATGTCCTGCTGCCTGAGTTGAACCACTAGCATTTTCCATTAACGTTTGATGAAGCTCTTTGAATAATCTGGTGGATATCGGATATCCGTTTTGAATGCGTTCATATCCTAGAATTAGTGCTTTTTGATAGTTGCTTACCTCTTGGATTTCCCACCTTGGATGTTTGTCGTTTTTTTCTTCTATCATATCTGAAAAGGTGACTTGTGTTCCCTCAATTCTTGTTGATTCTACAGATTCGCGTAATGAAAGAATTTGAATAAGACCGTCACTAACAATCGAATACTTAAACTTTTCCTCCAATCTCCCCAATTTATTACTTATATTAGGGAGAATTGTAAATATTTTTAATGCTGCATCTGTGGTTAGGGAGATAGGTAATTTTTTCAATCCAAGTACAGCCATAGTTAACACCCAATTTTAACAAAAAATGATTTTATTATGGTGAAATTTATAATTTAACTCAAAAATTCCGTTTAATTGATTTTATATATACTCTCATTATATGCAAAAAAAGTCAAATTAAACAATAATCATTCCACTGATAGCTGATATTTGACATTTCTAGTTGACAAAGTCTAAAGTGTAACATAAAATATATAACGAACATACGTTCCGATAACAAGAAAAAACTATACAAAATGTAACCTCTTATGCGGAAACATCAAAATGTACCACCCCAACAGAAGAATTGATTTTCTTAATTGTGCAGATGGCTATAACGACTTGCTTGATTATCTCCTACCACGGAGTCAGCCATGCGTTTTTACTCGTTTGAATTATTCCAGAAGTGGTTTTCACACCATCAAGTAAGTTCATGATAGCGGGAAGTAAAACAATTTCTGGGACGACCATATGAGAATGCTGATGGCGACGAACGGATGTCCTGCAATGAAACCCATTCTCGTCTTTAGAATGTGAAACTCAAGTAATAACAACACACCCATGAAACGAAGCTTGTCTTGTGAAACAGGAACGAAGATTAATTATAATGGAATCGATGGTTAGAACGCAAAAAGGCTATATGTGCTGAGTGAAACCGTTTTAACGATCCATTGATTAATATATTTGTTTCATTAATTAAAATAAGAAGATAGCGAATGCAGGATTGTCGTGTTTTAAAAATTTTTATTGAGTAAAACTAGTGAAATTATCTAGAAATACCGCTTAAGAATAGGGAAGAATGGCTCATTTTTGATAAAGGAAGATGAATCTATGGGTTCAGCTGATTGTTCTTAAAAATTGAAAGGATATGGTACACTATAATGAAGAAATAAGTTGTAGATTTGAGGTTGATGCCATGAAAAACGTTCCTCGAACAACGAAATTAAAGAACAGAGATAATATGATATATAAATATTATCCAGGGTTTTCCGAGGACTTTGTTGAGGATGTCATAAAGATTTTAAACGTAAGTACCGATGAAATTATTCTTGATCCTTGGAATGGGAGCGGAACAACTACTTATGTAGCATCAAAATTGGGGATTCCATCCATTGGTTTGGATATTAATCCGGTTATGAGTATTATTGCTTCTGCTCGTTTATTTAATATTGAAACCAACCCGTATAATGCTGATTATCTTCTAAAATTATCGGATAAATTTAGAACAAATGTTGAGCAGGATGATGCGTTATGTAATTGGTTTCATAAAGATACTGTCACAATAATTAGAAATATAGAGCGAACTATATTTGATGGCAAATATCTGAGGGAAGTCATCGTGAATAATGAATATTCAAATTTACAAGCGTTTTATTGCTTAATCCTTTTTAACGTTGTAAAGCATTTAGCCCATGATTTGAAATCTTCCAATCCAACTTGGATAAAGAAGCCAATATCAACAGAAAGGAAGAGTTTTTCAAAAGTAGAAATAGACGAAATATACCTGAATGAATATAAACGTTTGGTTCAAGTATACGAACATAATAAAGTCCATCTAACAGTGAATCCAAAAATAATCATTGGCCGTTCAGAGTCGATCCCATTAGATAATTTGAGTGTTGAAACAGTGATTACCTCACCTCCATATTGTACTAGAATTGATTATGCAATTATGACCAGTTTGGAGTTAGCTATATTCAATATTAGTGAAATTGATTTTGTTAAATTAAGACATTCTTTGATTGGCGCGCCTGTCATTCATAAGAAAATACCGAAAGTAATTCGAGAATGGGGACCAACATGTTTGGAAACATTGTCAAAAATAGAAAATCACGATTCCAAAGCTTCCCGAAGTTATTATTTGAAAACATATTTACAGTATTTTCACTCCATTTTTCTATCTTTAAAAGAAATTGATCGGGTAATGAAAAATGACGGAAAATGTGTCATCGTTATTCAAAATTCCTACTATAAGGATATCTTTATAGATTTAAAACAAATTTTTATAGAAATGATAAATTATTTTGGTTGGCGATTGTTGGATACTTACGAATTTATAAATCCAAATAATTTGGCTGAGATTAATCCAAGAGGAAAAGAGTATAGAGAAAGTTCAACAACAAAGGAATACGCCGTTATTTTTAAGAAATGGTAAAAAAAGGAAGTGAAAAAATGTCACAAGTAGAACTGCTAGCGATAATTGATAATAAAATTGAACAGGTACGTACAAAAAGCTTGGATTTATCATTTAATGAAATAGTGGATATGTATCGTGACGGAGAATTTGAAATTTCTCCGGCATATCAAAGGCTTTTCAGGTGGTCAGAAGAAAAGCAATCTCAATTTATAGAATCTTTAATATTAGAAATGCCTATTCCACCTATTTATGTTATAGAAAAAGATGAAGGTCAGTATGAATTAATTGATGGTTTGCAGAGAATATCAACATACCTACACTTTAGAGGGGAATTAGCGAATCCCAACAACCATTCAACTGATGAAATGGAAGAAGAGAATGTCCGTTTTTTAACATTAACCGGCTGCGACATCGTAAAGGAATTAAATGGGTTAACATATGAAAAATTACCAAAAACCTTACAAATAAGATTGAAGAGAAGTTTTGTTCGAGTGGAGGTTATTCGGAAAGGGAGCGACTCGAGACTAAGATACTATATGTTTAAACGTTTAAATACTGGCGGGGAACTATTAAGTGAACAAGAAATCCGTAATTGTACAATTCGTTTACTAGATGATACTTTTAATGATTTTATAATCGAGTTAAGCGGTTATAGTCATTTTCAAAACACAATCAGTCATTTGAATGAGGAAAAAATTGAAAAAAAGGAGGATCAAGAATATGTCCTCAAATATTTTGCTTATAAATTAGATAGGGAAAATTATAAAAAGAATATAAGTTCTTTCCTTACAACTTTTATGGAAAAGGTCTCTGACGAAGGTCATGAAGAGCATATCAAATTTGATTATGAAAAGGAGAGAAAAGAGTTCGAGAAAACTTTTGAAATATTAGACTTGTCTTTAGGAGAATACGCTTTTGATAAACTTCGAAAAGGAAAGTATATTTCTGGAATTACTTCTACCCACTTTGATGCATTTACAATGGGAATTCAACCCTACTTAAATATTATTGATACAGAAGATACACCATTAATGGAACAGTTGGGTGAAGTATTCAAGGCTATTAAGCTGGATCAAGCATTTTTGGATAATGCCTCCGGTGGGGGTAAAAATACAAAAAATTATTTGTCTAAGAGAATTGAGGTAGTGCAAAAAAGAGTTGGTGATTTCTTAGATGGACGAAGCTAAAATAATAAGTATACGTGAAGAACTTGAGGCTGAATTGACTTGGAGAGAAAATGAACTAAAATTGCTAAAGAATCAATTAGTAAAAATCCAATCAAAAAAAGAACAAAATATTTATAGAAAATCATTGGTTGTCATGCTGTATGCTCATTATGAGGGATTTTGCAATTTTGCCTTTCAAACCTATGTTATGGCAATTAATGAAGAAAGGTTATTACGAAAGCAAGTGAATAATTATTTAGCAGCAGCATCCATGCATCAGGAGTTTACGTTGTTTGAAAACGAAGAATTTAAAGAGAGACAATTTAAGAAAATTTTTGGTCAAAAACCACCTGAAGACAGGAAACTCTTTAAACTATCAAAAAGAAAATATTTACTTGATGCACTAGAATTTTAATTTGGAATAACGGGAAGGGGCTTGGTGACTAGGTACCTTCCCCCAACACAAAAAGATGGGACGATGAACCTGTCCCCATGTCCCACTATACACTAACGTCATTCGATATTTTTAATTCTCGATTTTCCTCTATAGCATTCACTACAACTGCAGCGGAGGCATCACCCGTGATATTTAAAGATGTCCGGATCATATCCAATATTCTATCAATACCAGCAATGAGGGCAATACCTTCTACCGGAAGCCCTACGGAAGTAACGACCATCGTAAGCATAATCAAACCAGCGCTAGGAACCCCTGCAGTACCGATTGAAGCAAGAGTGGCAGTTAATACAATTGTTAACTGTTGTACCAAAGAGAGGTCATATCCGAAAAATTGTGCAATAAATAAAACACATATACCCTGATACAATGCGGTTCCGTCCATATTAACGGTGGCTCCTAATGGAAGAACAAAGCTGCTTACTTTTCTAGAAACACCGAGGTTCTCTTCTGTGTTTTTAATTGTTATTGGCAAAGTTCCCGAGCTGCTTGATGTGCTGAATGCGACTAAGCTAGCAGGTGCAATTCCTGTAAAAAATTTAAGTGGATTCATATTCGCAAATAGTTTAACTGATGTTGAATAGACTAATACGGCGTGAAGGATACAACCGAAATAAACGACTAATATCACCTTCATAAGTGGAAGAAGTACAGAAAGACCATACTCTCCAACAGTTGGTGCGATTAAACCGAAAACCCCAATTGGAGCCAGTTTCATTACAATGGCTGTAATTTTATACATGATTTCAGCAAATTCATTAAAAAAGTTATAAACCGTCTTTGCCTTATCTCCTAATATCGTAATGGCTGCACCGAGAAAAATGGCAAAGAAAATGATTTGCAACATATCCCCATTTACTAATGAGGCAATTGGATTCGTAGGGACGATATTTAATAAGGTGTCGATTATACTGGGGGCCTCGGTTGGTTCAACTTTCTCCACAGATGCATCAATATTGACACCTTTACCTGGGGAGAAAATATTGGCAAGAATTAATCCGATTGTTACTGCAATGGCCGTGGTTAACAAATAATAAACAAGTGTGATTCCACCCATTCGTCCAATTTTTTTAATGTCCCCAGTACCTGCAACGCCCACAACAAGGGAAGCCAGAACTAAAGGAACGATAATAAATTTGATCATACGTAAGAATAAATCGCCAAATGGTTTTACAACCTCAATCTTTGGCCCGACGATAGCACCAACAATAATAGCAAGTACAAAAGCAATTAAAATTTGCGAAAGTAATCCAATTCTCTTCATAAAAACCTCCTTTTGAGACATGGGGACAGGTTCCATAGCCATAAAGGCCACTGGGACAGGTTCCTCGACCCACTTCAGTTTATTCATTCTGGACAATAAACTAGCCCCTTGCCCCTCGTTATTATTTGGGAAAATGAAGCTGTCCCTCTGTCCCTGTTAATTGTTACTGCCTTCACACTACTCTAAAATATATAAAATTTTATACATTACTTACTCCTTTTATATAAGAACTTACATAAATAGTCAATACAAATTTTCAAAATAAATAATAAGGGGAATTTTGTCGTATAAAATAATAAATATAAAAAATATATGCTTACATTGAGTATAAATCCTATACTTGATCGTAGTTTAGAATTCAGTATTGATAACATTTTCTCACTTAAAACGCGAAGAAGTCTATTTATGTTATATTATATTACATATTTTTGTCAGATTTTTAAACATCCCCCTTGAATAAATAAGATTTTATATTATAATAGTATTCAAAAATAAAAAAATAAATTTGCTTTGATTAATTAAATGTTTATTCATATCATATAAATTTTTAAAATAAAATTGCGTTTATATAGATATTATTGCAAGGGGGGTAAAGAATGGAATATGAATTATATCCACTTGGGGAAGATGCGGTTTTGATTGAACTGGGAAAGGAAATTAATTTAGAGACACATCATTGGGTTCAGATGATAACCGGTTTGCTTGAGGATAATCCCCCGGAATGGATGATTGAATATATTCCTGCATTTACGACTATCACTATTTTCTATGATCCTTTTAAAATAATAAAAGCTTTTAAATCCAATCAACTACCATATACATATGTTTGCCAGCAGATTAACTTTCTTTTTGAACAGTTCAATTTTGATAAATCTACACAACAGAGACTTGTTGAGATTCCGGTGTGTTACGGTGGCGAATTGGGACCGGATTTGGATATAGTGGCTAGTGTAAATCAGTTGACACCGGAAGAAGTGATTCAAATCCATACATCGGGAGACTACATTGTTTATATGATCGGCTTTGCACCGGGTTTTCCATATATCGGAGGGATGTCTGAGAAAATTGCTACGCCAAGGAAAGAATCGCCCCGATTAAAGATTCCTGAACGGTCAGTTGGAATTGCCGGCATGCAAACAGGTATTTATCCGATTGAAACCCCTGGCGGATGGCAATTGATTGGTCGGACACCAATACGGTTATTTACGCCGGAAGCCAACCCGCCCAGTTTACTCAGGGCTGGTGACAAAATTAAGTTTACAGCAATTAGTTTTGAAGAATACCAAGCATTGGAGAAAAGAATCGGATGATTATTGTAAAAAAAGCCGGACTTCTTACTAGTATTCAAGATTTAGGAAGGCGTGGGTTTCAGAAATATGGTGTCATCGTTAGTGGGGCTATGGACAGATTAGCACATCGGGTAGCAAATTTGCTGGTCGGTAATGAGGAAGACCTTCCAACGATTGAAATCACCTTACTTGGTCCGACCATCGAATTTAAACAAGATTGCCTAATTGCAATTTGTGGTGGGGATCTTTCCGCAACAATAAATGGGAAACCAATCGGGTTATGGAGACCGATTTTAGTCAAAGCAAATAGTGAATTGAAATTTGGGGCATGTAAAACAGGATGCAGGGTCTATCTTGCAGTGGCAGGTGGTTTTACTGTGCCGACTGTTATGAATAGTAAATCGACTTATTTACGTGCGGGAATTGGCGGCTATGAGGGTCGGCCTTTACGAACGGGTGATCAATTGTCTGTTGGAAAAACAGGAGAGTTATCAAATCGGATAATGAATCAATTAAGTCGATTTTTTACAGAAGATATTGTTGAGGAAAAATGGCAGGTTAACCCTATGCGATTCTTTGAAATGAAAAGGGGGCAAGCCATACGAGTCATCAAAGGTCGTCATTTCCATCTATTTTCAAAAGAAAGTCAAGATACTTTTTTTCAAAATGATTATACCATTTCCATTCAATCAGACCGGATGGGATACCGGTTAAAAGGTAAAGAATTAATATTATCCGAAAAAGAAGAAATGATTTCAGAAGCGGTTAATTTTGGAACGATTCAAGTACCGGCAGATGGGAACCCAATTATTCTTTTGGCAGACCGACAAACAACCGGCGGCTATCCAAAAATCGGGCAAGTAGCAAGTGTGGATTTAAGTATTTTAGCACAAGCAAAACCGGGCGATCGAATTCGATTCACTGAAATTTCTTTTGAAAAGGCCCAATTTCTTTACTTAAAAAGGGAAAGGAAAATTCATGAATTAAAACTAGGAATCTATTTGAAATACAGTTAGGAGGATGCGTTATGCATTTGGTTGATTTAAATTGCGATATGGGAGAAAGTTTCGGTGCATATCGAATGGGAAAAGATGAAGAAATTCTTGATTATGTGACAAGCGCAAATATTGCTTGTGGTTACCATGCAGGCGATCCGGCGACGATGAGAAAAACGGTTCAAATGGCGATTGAAAAAAATGTCGGCATTGGGGCCCATCCCGGTATGCCGGATTTAGTTGGTTTCGGGCGAAGAGAAATAAATATATCTCCCCAAGAAGCTTATGATTTGGTTATCTATCAAATGGGTGCTTTATATGGGTTTGTGAAATCGGAAGGCGGAAAAATTCAGCATGTGAAACCACATGGAGCACTTTTTAATATGGCAGCGAAAAGTGCACCATTATCAGAAGCAATTGCTGAAGCTGTTTATAAAGTGGATCCTGAATGCATTTTGTTCGGGTTGGCAGGAAGCGAGTTGGTAAAAGCCGGTAAAAAAATTGGGCTTCGGACAGCAAGTGAAGTATTTTCCGATCGTACGTATCAAAAAGATGGTTCGTTAACATCAAGACGAGAAGAAAATGCTCTTATCAAGGATCATAAGATTGCCGTAAATCAAGTAATTCGCATGGTAAAAGAGGGAAAAGTCAAGTCGGTGCAAGGCGAAGATGTTGTCATTCAGGCAGATACCATCTGTATCCACGGTGATGGTTTACATGCCCTTGAATTTGCCCAATATATCTCAAATGCTTTACGTGAAGCTGGTATTACGATTGCCAAAATTGGTGACTTTTTAAGATAAAGTGAAACCTCCATCAGTGAAGGAGTTATCCTTCATTGATGGTTAGTTGAACCAATCGGGCACTTATCTTCCTTTTTTACATCTTTGATTTTTCTTAAGACTCAGACGGAAGATTTAGTGACGGTTTGTGCGGGATAAAATGAAACTTCCATCAGTGGGGAAATTATCCTCCCGCTGATGATTAGTTGAACAAATCGGACGCAGCGGGCAGCCCAACCCCCACCTACCTTCTATGTAATCTCAGAAACTTGAGGTGGGGTTCTTACTGTTCGATTTGGATAAAAGATGAAGGTGGGAATAAAGATGGGAAAACAAGAGTCTAATAGGTCAATGCTTTTAGGTGCAGCCTTTTTAATGGCTACTTCTGCAATCGGGCCGGGATTTTTAACACAAACAACTACATTTACAGAACAACTCGCAGCAAGTTTCGGTTTTGTTATTTTAGTTTCCATTATCATTGATATTGGTGCGCAAATGAATATTTGGCGGATTATTGCAGTATCCGAAAAACGCGCACAGGATATTGCCAACGATGTCTTGCCGGGGGTGGGTTATTTTCTGGCGCTGTTAATTGTAATGGGCGGTCTAGCCTTTAATATTGGGAACGTTGGTGGTGCAGGCTTAGGGTTAAATGTTCTATTCGACATTTCACCGGAATTAGGTGCACTTTTAAGCGGAATTTTTGCGATAGGAATTTTTTTAATTAAAGAAGCGGGAAAAGCGATGGATCGTTTCGCACAAATTGCCGGTTTCGTTATGATTGGACTCACGATTTATGTCATGTTTACAGCTAAGCCGCCATATGGTGAAGCGGTAATGAAAACCTTTATTCCGGATGACATAAGTTATCTTGCTATTGTTACTTTAGTAGGTGGTACTGTTGGCGGTTATATTACTTTTGCCGGGGGACATCGATTAATTGATGCAGGGATTAAAGGGAAAGAGGCGATTCCACAAGTGACGAAAAGTGCAGTAAGTGCCATTGGAATCGCATCTATTATGAGAATTTTCTTATTCTTGGCTGCCTTTGGTGTTGTTGCACAAGGTTTTGCCCTTGATCCTAGTAATCCCGCTGCTTCGGTATTCCAAATTGCTGCAGGTACGGTTGGATATAAAATATTTGGAATCATTATGTGGGCAGCTGCTGTTACATCTGTTGTCGGTGCTGCTTATACATCTGTTTCATTTATTCGAACTTTTAATCCTTTTATTGATAAAAATTACCAATGGTTTATTGTTGGTTTTATTGCAATATCCACAATCGTATTTGTTTCCATAGGTCAACCGGCCAAAATTTTAGTTCTTGTTGGTTCGTTAAATGGATTAATCTTACCAATCGCATTGGGTGTTATGCTTATTGCGGCATATAGAAAGAAAATTGTTGGTGATTATAAACATCCGTTATGGATGACAATTTTTGGCATTATCATCGTTATCACCATGGCTGCTATGGGTATTTATTCATTATTAAATGGAATTCCGCAATTATTTAAATAAAGGAGAGATGAATGTGTCAAATCCAGCACACTTCAGTCCGGCTGAGGCTCGTAAATTAATACGTGAAAAAAATTGGGTAAAACCGACTTCAGGTGTCGCAAATGGCTATATTCAGGCAAATCTGGCCGTATTGCCGAAAGAATTAGCATTTGACTTTTTATTGTTTTGTCAAAGAAATCCGAAGCCTTGTCCTATCATTGATGTGATTGAGCCAGGAGATGTTGCTCCACAGGTTGCAGCTCCATCGGCCAATGTTAAAACAGATATTCCTAAATATCGAGTCTATAAAAAAGGAGAATTTGTTGAAGAAACGACGGATGTAACAGAAATTTGGGATGAGAACATGGTTGGGTTTTTAATTGGTTGTAGTTTCACTTTTGAAGAAGCGCTTTTGAAAAATGAAGTGCCCATTCGTCATATTGAGGAAAATTGTAATGTTCCTATGTATATTACCAATATTCCATGCGTTAAGGCAGGAATTTTCGAAGGACCAATGGTTGTTAGTATGCGGCCGATGACAGAAAAACAAGCAATTCGTGCAGTGCAAGTGACAAGCCGCTTCCCGTCTGTACATGGTGCACCTGTACATATTGGTAATCCGGAAGTAATCGGTATTAAAGATATTCACAACCCGGATTTCGGTGATTCAGTCACAATTAAAGAGAGAGAAGTTCCGGTGTTTTGGGCATGCGGAGTTACCCCTCAAGCAGTTGCTATGCATGTAAAACCGGAAATCATGATTACACATGCACCCGGGCATATGTTTATCACAGACTTGAAAAATGAACAGTTTGCGATTTTATAAGAATGGCAGGGAATTTTTCACTAAGGAAATTGCTTTTCTATAAAAAATGTTTTTATCAGAGATTTTGGTCCGCTGATTGTTTCTGTTGTTATGAAAAAATAAAGCAGAGGTTATTAAATGGTTACCACCCAAAAAGCCCATTTTTCAAGAACACCACGCTCAAATAACAATATATTGTGTCTTGATAAAGAACAATAACACTATATTTGGTGGAAATATTTCTATAAAACCTTTTTGGGTGCTAATCATTAAATAAAAAATGGAAGAAATTTCAGCATTGTATGCTGGTTGCTGAAAAATTTTTCTTACAGTAGTGAAAGTGTAAGCTGATTTAATAATTCAAGCACAATAAAACAGGGACTTTGCTATGAAAGCCCCTGTTATTGGTGGACGTTTACAATTTGAAAATAATCAGGGGTTACTTAAATCTTCAACAAGGCAAGTCAGCTGTTATGTTTGTTTGCAAATTATTCCATATGACTGATTGTTTCTTGAACTTGAGAAATTTTTGATATGTAACTTTTAACTTTCTTCATAAAAATCACTATCTAATAAAAGATCAGCTAATTTTTTACTAGTAATATATTTTGAAAAATTAACAGTAGGAAGTATAACTGGTTGGTGTTTGCTTTTACTGGTCAAGTCAGTTAATACAGACCTTAAGTAAGGAAATAAAATAGCACTTCCATTAATTAGCTTAAATTTTTGTAAGTCCTCTATACCGTATTTTCCAGCTTCATCTTCTTTAAATGCATAAAAACCTCTTATAATTACCTCAGCTTTAAAAGGTAAGGGATTTTCCTTGTCACCATCAATTCTAACGCCAAAAATAATATTAAAGAAAGAATTGTCCTCCTTTTTTTCAACTAATTTAATGAAAAATTTTGGAGTAATTTCTGAGTAGTTGTTTGAATGCTCATTATTAATATTCCTCTCATACTGCATTCGATCTACTTGAAAACCGTTAAAAGATATAATACCTTGGACAATTTCCATTTTGAACACCTCTAGTTAAGCAGCTGTATTCGTACCTATATTTTTGTCAATAACATAATCGCTTTCAATATTATCGGTTAAGTAAAAACCAATTTCCGTATTTTCCCAAACCATTTTTTCAATTTCAGGGTTTTTAGACCAATTTTGATTATTTATAAAGGAAATACCAATTGTTTCAATAAATTTTTCTTTTGAAAGTTCAATTATTTCTCCATTTGAATGACGGATACGGGGATAAAGTTGATTCTCATTATACTCTATACCATATCTTTCAGCAGCAGCTTTAACAATTTCCTTTATATCTTTTTCCATTTTTATTACTCCCTTTGGATTATTTAACCTTAAAAATAAATTGTACTAGGATATATATATTCATTATCAGGATATTCAACTTCCATAATTTTAATACATTTATTGTTTCGTACACATATTTGTTTTTCTTTATATTTAACATCAATAGGGAATATTTTTTTATCAAATTGAACAGGGTTTACAGCACCATAACTTGGCTTGTGTGCATGCTCAAAGGTCTTTATTATAATATTCCAATTATAAATTTCAGCTAATACATCTATGATTAAACATAAGTTTTTATGTTTGTCATCAGTAAAGGTTAATGGTTTAAAATAATCGTACATTTCATTAATACATTTATAAAAATCATTAATATCTTCAGGATCATCTAAGTCAAGAATATTTTCCCTGTTTTCTTCAATATTTACATGGATTATTGCAAGTTTATTTCCTATTTCCTTTTTTAGGTAGTCGGTAGCAGCATTTTTACTTATGAACCAGAATGCAAGTTTTTTATTAGTATAAAAATAACTCCCCTGTCCTAACCAGTGATTATCTCGCTTTTGTGGATTAAATCCGTTTCTAAGAATGTCATTAACTAAATTTGCAAAGGTCCCATGATATCCATCTAGCTTTACAACCATTTTATACATCCTTATTCATATTATAATAGAAGTCAGTATAACCTAATTAAAAAGACATCTAGTTTCTTAATTAAATTTGAACATCAAAACCTTTAATTCATTATAAGCCATTATGAACAACTTTTAAAGAGATTTGTATATACGAGCTTTTTGCGATGTACTGATTTTCTAGATTAGATTAAAAAAATTTACTCTAAA
>NZ_JAJCHL010000068.1:0-18879 GCF_020554505.1 Caldibacillus sp. 210928-DFI.2.18 | reverse complement strand
GAAAAGGTCTCGCCGCCAAAAAATGGGGTTTCTCGGCTCAAAATGACGACGAGAACGCGGCTCGTCGCCAAAAAATGGGGTTTCCCGGCTCAAAATGGTGACGAGATTAAGTCTCGTCGCCAAAACATGACTTTCTGACCTAAAAACGACGACGAGATTAGGTCTCGTCGCCAAAAACATAACTTTCTGACCTAAAAACGACGACGAGAACAAGTCTCGCCGACAATAATCCGACTTCCCCACCTTAAAATTGCGACAAAAATGCTCTCGTCAACCAAAAATAAAATTCCCTCCTCATCCATCGACGAGAAGGGCTTTGGTTTTCTAACGTGCAAAACTCTAAATAGTTATAACTTCAAAGTCTTTATTGGCGTTTGACTATCAAGACTCCATAATTCAATTTGTCCATTTTCATAAAACGCAAAAGACCTCGACTCATCTTTTGGAATCGTTGTACTTCCGGGATTTAGGACAATCACTCCGTCCCGTTTTTCCAGCACCTTTACATGTGTATGTCCTGAAACGACCACTTGGCAACCCAACTCTTTTGCCCGTTGCAGCCGCTCTTCTTCCGTTTCCTCATATCCATGAACAACATAAAACCGATAATGATCAAATTCGATGACTCTCGATTTTTGTGAAAGGTCTTGCTCCAAAACCATTTCATCCACATCGGCATCACAATTTCCGCGAACATAAACGATATCGGTCCGACTTTTAAGAAGTTCCGTTAACTGTTTAGGATCATAGTTTTTCGGAAGATCATTTCGCGGACCGTGATAAAGAACATCTCCAACATGACAAACCAATTCAGCCCCTTTTAACAAATCAAGAGCTTGAAGTGTATCCTCATAACCACCATGCGTATCGCTAATAAATCCAAGCTTCATTTCAATCCCTCACAATCAATGATTCATTACTTTTTATATCATTATACCACTATCTTCCATAGATATTTATGATTTAATATATTTTGGAAAGGGGTTACTTATTGTAAAATTAAATGCAACAGATCGAAAAAGGTTATCTTACTCTCCGAAAAACTCGTAAAAATTTTGTAGTATTTTTGTAAAATATTTGTTATAATTTCTCCGTAGTGTGTAGAAAATTCTGCGTAATTAGTGAATTTTTACAACACACAAACATTTAAGAGATTGAATGAATACTTGTTTGGGAGGATGGCATGTGAAAAGAAAAAAGATTTTGATATGGATTATCTCGATTGTCGGCGTATTAGCAGTTGCAGGAGTAATTATTTTTTTATCACAAGGAAAAAAAGCAGACGTGGCAAGTAGTGAAAGTGAAAATATGAGTATCATGGTTCAAAAAGCGAAAGAACAAGAATTAGTTGAAACAATATTAGTGACCGGGGAAATTGTTCCAGAGAGTGAACAAAAAGTATTCTTGGAGCCGGATAAAGGTGATATAAGCGAATATAAAGTTGAAGAAAATCAAGCAGTAAAAGCCGGTGACCCTTTATTTGTATATAACTCTACTAATCTGGATGCTGAATACAATAAAGCCGTTCGTGAAAAAGAGTTAATTCAAAAGAGAGCCAATACGGAACAAAGTCAAATTGCAGCATTAAATAAACGGATTGAAGAAGCAAAAAAGAAACAACCAGCGAACAATCAAGAGTTAGCTCCTGATGCAGTTGAACCGCAAGAAGACATAAACCAATTGACCAGCGAAAAAACACAATTGGAACTTCAATATGAAAACACAAAAGCGGAAATCGCAGCCGCACAAGATTTAATCAATGAGCTCAATACGCGTAAAAAGGAATTAACCGTAGTCAGTAAAATTGACGGAATTGTTGTGAAGGTAAATAAAAATATTGCGAAAACCGAAACAGGATCCACTGAACCTGTCGTACATATTATTTCCAATAGTCCATATAAAGTAATTGGAACGATGAGTGAGTTCGATGCAGTAAAAATTCAACCGGGACAAGAAGTAGTTGTCCGGCCAAAAGTGTTTAAAGATCGTGAATGGAAAGGTGTTGTTGAATCGGTTTCGCAATTTCCAAACGCCGAGGGGAGTGGAGAATCAATGGACAATACGGGCGGGGGAAATGTAACGATGTATCCGTTCAAGGTTGCCATAACCGATGACACATCAGAACTTCGACAAGGTTTCCATGTATCCCTTGAAGTAAAAATTGTTGGAGCAGATAAACTCCCTGTTGTTCCGCATACTGCGATTTTGGATGAAGGTGAGGTATCCGTTTGTTACGTTCTTTCAGGAGGAAAATTAGAAAGACGTGAGGTAAAAACCGGGGCCATGAATGATGAATTAATCCAAATCACTGAAGGCGTAACAAAAGATGAGCTCGTCGTTGTGTCTCCAGATGAAAGTATGCACGATGGCATGGAGGTGACCGCTTTTGATGAAATTGAGTGAAATCACCAAAGTTTACGGGAAGGGTTCACTTGAAGTTCCCGTCTTACATGACATTAGCTTACAAATTGAAGATGGTGAATTTGTTGCCATCATGGGGCCATCCGGCTCAGGAAAATCAACCTTAATGAACATTATCGGCTTTTTAGATTACCCTACTTCCGGCAGTTATGAGTTGAACGGTGAAAAAATCGGACAAGAAAAGGAAAAGAAACTGGCAAAATTGAGAAATGAACATATTGGATTTGTTTTTCAACAATTCTTTTTACTTCCAAGGTTGAATGTTTTAAAAAATGTCGAGTCTCCACTTATCTATGCCGGTGTTCCGAAGCGGAAAAGAATCGAGCAAGCAAAACTAATGCTTGAAAAAGTAGGTTTAGGAGACCGCATGAAACATTTACCAAATGAATTATCGGGTGGACAAAAGCAACGGGTTGCCATTGCACGGGCACTTGTCAATAACCCCTCGATTCTATTAGCAGACGAACCGACAGGAGCACTGGATTCAAAGACAAGTAAGCAAATCATGGAACTATTCGTCCAATTCAACAAAGAAGGAAAAACGGTCGTTATTGTTACCCATGAGGAAGAGGTTGCCGCATATACCAACAGGGTTATTACCATAAAGGACGGAAGAATAACGGATGACCAGAGGAGAAGGCCATGAGTATAGTTGAAAGTTTTAAATTAGCATTATCCTCCATTTGGAAACATAAGGTACGTTCGATTTTAACCATGCTCGGGGTTATTATCGGGGTCGCTGCGGTGATTATCATTGTTGCCATTGGTCAGGGTGCAAAAACAAAAATGACCGAAGAATTATTTGCTACAGAAGAAAATGCTGTTGATCTTTGGTACGAACCGATTCCTGTCGAAGGGCAAGATGAAGCTGAGATGAGTTGGGAGGAGCCTGTGTTAACTTCTGAGGATGTAGAAGTATTATCCAAGGTTCCGGGTGTTAAAGCCGTTATTGCCACCAATCAAGGCTGGGGGCCGATGGTTTACGAAGACAAGCAAGGGGAAATGCAAATTACCGGGGTCGGACCCGAGTTTTTCACTGCCAGAAATATTCAAGTAGTTGAAGGACGCCCGATAAATTCAAGAGATACAGACGGTTTGAATCGTGTGATTATGGTTGACACGAAAGCCAGGGAAAAATTTTTCAAAAATAAAGCAGATATTATTGGTGAAATTGTTGACGTAAACGGGAATCCTTATAAAGTTGTGGGCGTTTATGAGTCCCCGATACCGGAACAATATCGTAGTGAAGATGGTGAAATGCTCATGCCCCGTACGGTGATTTCGATGATGTTCGGGAATAGAGAGATTGAGCAGTTAGCCGTTGTCGCCAGTGACCCGGAAAAAATATCTGAAACAGGAAGACTTGCTGCCGAAACATTAACGAAAGCGAAAAAACTTGAAGACGGGCAGTACAACATCAATGACTTTTCAGATTACGAAAAAGAGGTAGATACGGTTATTAACTTGATGACACTTTTCATCGGAAGTATCGCCGGAATTTCCTTATTAGTAGGCGGAATTGGCGTTATGAATATTATGCTTGTTTCGGTGACGGAAAGAACGAGGGAAATTGGACTGAGAAAAGCGATCGGTGCGACACGCGGCAGAATATTATTACAGTTTCTTATTGAATCAATGACATTAACTTCAATTGGCGGTCTTGTTGGTATTGGACTTGCTATCATCGGAGCTATGATGGTTTCAAAATGGTCACCTATTACGGCAACGGTTAGTCCGATTGTCATAATCATCGGGGTTGGATTTTCTGCGTTCATTGGCATTATTTTTGGCATCCTTCCCGCCAACAAAGCATCCAAGCTAAGCCCAATCGACGCATTGAGGTATGAATAGGAGAACATACAAGGGTTCTCCTATTTTTTTACGCTTTCAAATCATTTTCTGGTAGCCTCAGCCTTGCCCTAAAACCTGAGCCATAAACGAACATTACTTGTTGAGAAATCAACTTTTGGTATTGCTTTTCTGTTTTTTAAATTTTCTAGGAAAAAGATAAAGTTTTTTATATCCTTTAGAACCTGCATAAAATCGACAATACTAAAATTAATGGAAATATGGTATTTAATATAGCCATACAAAACTTTTTCATCAATAAAATCAATAAACTTAATATCTGTATAGGAATACACATAATGTAATATTCGGTTTAACGATTCCTTAATTTCTTTATACATTACATTTGAGGGATCAAGATCAAACTGCTGCTTTAATAAATTCCACCGATATTCTTCCTTCAATTTCGGCAATTTATTCTCGTTAATCACTTGTAACTACTTCTTCCTTTTTTATATAAGTATTCAATAAGGCTGGTTTTCCTAAAAAATATCCTTGTCCGTACGTAACCCCATTTTCTTTGGCACTCATTAAGTCCTCCTCAGTTTCCAATCCCTCTAAAATCACGCTGGAGTCAAGCAGCTGAATCATTGACTTTAATACTTTCTGTTTATTAGGTGTTCTTGATAAACCTTCTGAAAAGTACTTATCTAATTTCACAATATCCGGATTAATTTCAAGAATCGTTTTCATATTTGAATATCCTTTTCCTACATCATCAAGTGCCACCAGAAATCCATTTTTTCTTAATTGACCGATCGCATTTTTAAATACCGGTAAATTTATTTCACATTCAGATTCATTTATTTCAAAAACAATCTGCTGTGGAGAAAGATTCGTCATTAATAATATTGTTTGTAAAAATTCTTTCATACCAGAACTCAGTATGGTTGACGGAAACACATTAATGAATAAAAATAATCCCGTTAAATCGGATTCTCTCTCAGAAACAAATCTAAAAACAGACTCGATTGAATATTTGTCCAGCTTTATTAACTGTTTTGTTGACTTGGCCATTTCAAATAAACGTTCAGGATTATGGACTTGTTCTGATCTCAATAAAAACTCATAGCCAATAATTTTGTTTTGCTTTAGTTCAAAAATTGGCTGAACAACATGATAAAAATTGTAGTTATTTTTATTTAACGACATCTGCTTTTCTAACTTACTCATTTACGCACCCCGACTTTACCACATATTTTAAACAAACTTGGGCGCCCGAGCCTTAAGGTGACTCGTGACGCATAGTTCACCGAAAAATTAATTTTTTCAGCTTGATGTATTTTCGCGTAACTTTCCTTGTTACACTTACACTTAATACTTAAAATTTCCCGCAACAAACGAATTCATATCCTTTTGGAAAATTTATCCTTTCTTATAGGTAAAAAAAAAATGACTACTCCCGGTCACCCTAGAATAGCCATTGTAAAGATAAAACTGATTCATCCGTTGGCAACCAGGCGATCATAGTAGAAAATCTTTGAATTTCCAACCTTAGACCCTAGGCTTTGCGTCCTATCCTTTCGAATAGTTTGCCCTAAAATATTTGATTTTTTATCGTACTCATCCTGTAAAAAGCGACATTCTTCACAAAAGTTACAACAAATGTTACAGGTTCCGGTGAAATGGCGCTACTCCCTTTTCACGTATGAAAAACATACACTCCGCTGTCAAAGGAATTCGTTTTCTTAATTTTATGCCCTCACTTTTGAAAATGTACTAAAATTCACTTTTACAGCATCGATTTTCTTTACATTTTTTCGTTTGATCACTCATTTCATTCTTCAATAGAATAACGAAAATATTTTAGTTAATACGTTGTCCTAGCATGGCTATGCTCAATACTGAACATTACTTTGAAGTTTAAAATTGTTGCGGACTCTTGGAGTGTTTGCATCATGATAGGGAAATCTATTGTTGGGAACGCTTCTAGCCACACAAAAATCTTTATCTACTATATTTTTATATTGCTTTTTACAATAACTAACTTTATTACAAATTTCGATAAAATTCAACATTTTTCTCGAAAATTTATGTCCTACTAAATACCCAAATAGCCTATTTTTGAGAGTCTTATCCTCAAAAAAACTATTTCATGTCATACTAAATATGGGTTATTCAAATTTTGCGGAAAACTTTTCATAAGGTGTGACTTAAGAAAAGCGCAGAGCGCCCGCTTAGCGACGTACAAACTGGAGCGCCCCGCAATGAGATAAAGGAAACACGGCGAGGGACGAGCCGATGTTGACTTATCGTAGTGGAGGGGAGTGAAGTTTGCTAGTCGCTGGCGCTCGGAGCTAGACAATAAAACTAATCCCGAGTTATTTACCTGTATTTTTATACTTTCTTATACTATCAAAAAATTAGGTTGGTGAATCAATGACCCACCAACCGAACCTTACTATGCTTTGTTTTCTATTAACGTTAAGGCAGCAAATAATACTTTATCTCAATCCATCATTCCATAATTCAATGAATCAATTACATCTATTGGAACACCTTTCGGATCACACAATGTTTTTAATGATTGGAGTTAGCGTACTTGTGGTCCAAGTAAAACTAGATCGATTCCTTATAATATGTCGTATCGAGATCACAGCCGTGTCCTGGGGCAGAACGGTATTACTTAAATCAATAATCCGATTGCCAAAAGCACCATAAATATTGATATCACGCCATTGATAGGCATTATCTTCCGTTTTTTGATTACCGAACAGTTTATGGTCAAATAATGGCTCTATTTTTATCATATCTTCTTGATTTATTATCTTACCCGGTAAGGAAGGAGTAAGCGTTTCTGTTTGTTTTTTAGATTTTACATATTCAAACACAAATAGAACAAGGACGGCAACAATAAAGAAACGTACAGCCCAAATATTTAGGACAGAAATAACTGTACAAAGGAAAAAGAACCAAAATAAAATTTTTCCCCATAATTTATGAAAATTTTT
Organism: Caldibacillus sp. 210928-DFI.2.18; assembly: GCF_020554505.1. Taxonomy (NCBI): domain Bacteria; kingdom Bacillati; phylum Bacillota; class Bacilli; order Caryophanales; family Bacillaceae; genus Caldibacillus; species Caldibacillus sp. 210928-DFI.2.18. Next base: position 11,659 of record NZ_JAJCHL010000068.1, on the reverse strand, counting down.
CCAGCCGATAAACAGAAGAACAATGAAGAGCAGAGTGGGAATAATTGTACTGCCAAAAGAAAAAATAATTTCAGCAAAAAGGAGGATCACACCAATGATCAATATCCAGTTAAATGTATCGGTTTGGAAACGTCTGAACATCCATGTCATCCTCCTTTCATCGTAATTTGACCAGCGGAACATTTTAAGTAAAAGGTATAGGGTCAACTATGTGACACCTATACCAGTATATCATGTTTATTTCTCGTTTTTGTCCTTGTTAACTAATTTGTGTTTTCTTTTTCATTTAATTCCTTTTCCAACTCTGCAATTTTACTATCGAATGTACTGCGGTAGTAGGAACGATTCACTTGGTTTTCTAGAACTTCAATATACCGCTCCATTTCATCAAACTTAGAGAATGGTTTTTCAGAAACATTTTCCATTACCCGATTTATTTGATGGTTCGCACGGGCAATGTTTTCTCTTCCCATTAATTCCATCCTGCGCAAATGCATATCCTTTAATCGATGTTTCATCTCTTCATACTTTTGTTCCAGTTTCTCTAATTGTTCAATCGCTTCCTGACGTGATGCTTTCATCCGTTCCGCACGTGCTTGATATTCTTCATAATCCTTCATTGCGAAGGTATACATTTCTTCTTCTCCGGCTTTTTCAGCAATTTTTGCCTGCTTCAACCGTTTATCCGCAAAATCTTGTGCCCTATGATACTCTTTTGTAAATTCTTCTTTTAGTTTATACTGGCGCTCAATTAACTTATGAACTCTTTCCTTTTCCTGTTCTGCTTGCCGCAAGTATTGATTCAATGCTTTCAAAGGATTTTTTTGTTCCTTTTTGTCTAGTACATCATGTAAATCCGCCTCAATCGAATCTTTAATCCGTGTAAAAATATTTGCCATTCCAATCGCTCCTTTTTTTGTACATTTCCTTTATTTCAATATTCCCTACTTATTCAGCTCTGCCCATTCACGTTCGAAATTTGTAAACGGGTCATCATCCTTCATCACACCGATAACTGGGTCGTGATCGTCTTTTTTCCAACTTTTATATATATAGTAAAGGGCAAAAGCTGCAGCAACACCGATGATTGCATAAATGTTTGAAAATGCAATTCCAAAGACAATTAACCCAAGTATCACCCAGCCAATTTTTCCTGGTGTAGAATCGCTCCTGATGAATTTTTTAAAAATAATATACAGAAGCCAAACACTAAGAGCTAATAGTACGATTGGGCCAAGGTTTGCTAATAGTATGAGAAGAGCGGCCAGCCCTCCAACAAAGAGCAGAAATTTTTTCATGTGCATTGCCTCCTTTCTTCTTGATTCCATCTTACCGAGAAATAACTTTTTAGATAATGAGCTTTAGAAATATTTTGTACTAGGTCTTGGGGCGTACTGTCATGTAGTTCTTAAAATAGGGAAGGAATAGATTTGGCAAAAAACATGGGATATAAAGGGCGGAAATCTTTGTTGACAAATTACAGGGGGAAAATAAAGGCAGAAATATGGGCTGTATAGGAAGAAATTTTTTGCTAACAAAATACAGTGGGTAAAGTAAAGAGAAAATATGGGATATAAATGAGGAATCTTCGTGAACAAATGATAGTGCAAAAAAGCAGGCAGGAACTTTGTGGATTAATATAGGATTACTTTATTCAGTGAGGGAATCGGTATCCCCCACTGAATAGTTAGTTGATCCAAACGGACTTTTACGAGTAGCCCTCCTCCAACCACCTATCTTCATTAGAGCAAATCCGGCGGTGGAAACCAGACTTTATCTTGGAAAAAGAACCTGTGATGTAAACTTTTATATTACGCTTTATCATTAAATACCCATTTTATCTTCCGGACGGAGTTTTTCAACCGGAGCAAAGATCTCAAGATGACGATATAAGTTTTGAAATTCACATGGTGCCGTACCGCCTAATTCTCCATCCAGATTAATTAATACTTCTTGCGGTGCTGTAACTTTTATGTAACTTGCTTTTGTATAAATGACATTTGGATCATTAATATGTTCGCCGCGCAAAGCTAATGTAACGACACGAATAAATTCAGCTAAATTTGTCTTTTTCAATACTAATAAAGTAAAAAATCCATCATTTAAAGAAGCATCCGGGGCCAGTTTTTCAAATCCACCAACTGAGTTCGTTAATGCAATCAAAAAAAGCATGACTTCCCCTTCAAATAATTTTCCGTCATATTCTAATTTAATTTCCGATGCTTTGATTGAAGGTAACATTTCAATACCTTTTAAATAATATGCTAATTGTCCAAGAACTGTTTTCAACTTGCTCGGAACTTCATAGGTCAACTCGGTTAATCGACCCCCACCGGCAATATTAATAAAATATTTTTTATTCATCCGACCAATATCAATTGGGATCGTGTCACCTTTAATAATTATATCTGTAGCTGCCAAAATATCCCGTGGAATATGAAGAGCTCTTGCAAAATCATTTGTTGTCCCGACCGGAATTAAGCCGACTTTTGGACGATAATCTTGTTCGGCAAGTCCATTGACAACTTCATTTAATGTTCCGTCCCCACCTGCCGCAATCACGATGTCATATTTTCTGTCAACTGCTATTTTTGCAGCTCTAGTTGCATCTCCGGCTCCGGTCGTTGCATGACAGGATGTTTCATAGCCGGCTACTTCTAATTTTTCCAAAACTTCGGGTAAATGCCGCTTGAAAACTTCTCTCCCTGATGTTGGATTATAAATAATTCGCGCTCTTTTCATATATCATCATCCATTTACAAGTAATTTTTCAACTATAAATCATAATATATCAATCATGCGAGCAAGGCAAGTAAACCGAAGCCCTCTTTTATTGTTCTGAGCATTTTTCTGTTAAATTTTTCTAATATTTAGTATAATTTATTTATCCCCTTTAGGAGGTTTGATTATGTCGACACGCACTGTTTTGTTAAATCGTATGTATATTAATGGCGAATGGGTCAAGGCGATTTCGGGCGAGACATTCCCGGTCATGAATCCGGCGAATGGCAGGCAGATTGCAACCGTACCAAACGGTGGATGGGAAGATGCCAAGCTGGCCGTTGATGCTGCTTATGATGCTTTTAAAAAATGGTCCGGCAAAACAGCAGAAGAAAGAAGTCATTTATTAAGAAGATGGTATGATTGTATAATGGATAATAAAACAGAAATAGCCGAAACATTGACGCTTGAACAGGGAAAACCGATGAAAGAGGCATTGGGCGAGATTACATATGGGGCAAGTTTTGTTTCTTGGTATGCTGAAGAAGCAAAAAGAATTTACGGTGAAACGATTCCCGCTTCAGCTGTGAATAAGCGGATACTTGTCTTGAAACAGCCAGTCGGTGTCGTCTGTGCGATTACGCCATGGAATTTTCCGGCTGCGATGATTACGCGAAAAGTAGCTCCTGCACTTGCTGCCGGATGTACGGTGGTTATCAAACCTGCGGAACAAACACCGTTGACGGCCTTGAAACTTGCTGAAGCCGCGGAAAAGGCCGGGATTCCAAAAGGGGTCATTAATTTTGTCACCGGGGATGCTGCAGAGATTGGTGATGCTTGGTTAAAAGACTCACGGGTTCGAAAACTGACTTTTACCGGTTCTACTGAAGTCGGCAAGCTGTTAATGCGTGGTTCTGCAGATACGGTAAAAAAAGTGTCATTAGAGTTAGGCGGGCATGCACCATTTATTGTTTTTCCTGATGCCGACCTGGATGAGGCAATAGAAGGGGTGATGGTTTCAAAATTCCGGAATAATGGGCAAACTTGTGTCTGTGCCAACAGAATCTATGTTCATGAGTCAATTTTGGATGAATTTGTGGAAAAATTCCGTGCAGAGACAAAGAAATTAGTTATTGGTGATGGCCTAAATCCGGAAACGCAGATTGGACCGCTTATTGATGAGGCCGCTTTTAAAAAAGTGGAAAGTCATATTGAAGATGCCCTTTTGAAAGGCGGTAAAATTGAATATGGCGGCGGTCGAGTTATTGAATTGCATGACGGCTATTTTGTACAACCGACAATTATCAGCGGTGTTACAGAAGATATGAAAATTATGCAAGAGGAAACATTCGGTCCGGTCGCCCCGGTTATTTCCTTTCAAGACGTGGATGATGTGATTGAACGTGCGAACAACACACCGTATGGACTTGCCGCCTATATTTTTACGAGAGATTTACAAACAGCCATTACTGTTTCCGAGCGACTGGAATACGGCATTGTCGGTATCAATGACGGACTTCCCTCTGTTGCCCAGGCTCCATTCGGAGGAATTAAAGAAAGCGGTATCGGACGAGAAGGTGGCCACCACGGGATTGAAGAATTTTTAGAAGTGAAATATGTTTCTATTAAAATCTAAAAAGGATTGTCCAAAAGTAGCAATCTAGTCATTGTATCAAACTTTTCAAACATGAAAGGGGCAGCCAAAAGTCGAAAAATTGACTTTCCGGACGCCCCTCTCGTATGATTTATGCTTTTTTTAGAAGAATGTTGAATGATCAGGTCGTTGTATTGAACTTAGCCAAATTAACGATTTTCTGCATTTAGTAGACTTTTAACCCCTTGGATAACACCGTTTTTGATAAATACCCTTGGAATTCGTTTTCCAATCAAGCAAGTCGTTTCATAGTGTATCGTCCCCATTTGCTCGGCCACTTCATCCAAAGAAATAAAGCCGTCATTCACGTCACCAAATATCGTCACAACGTCATCCGTATGAACATCTCGAATATCCGTTACATCAATCATTGACTGATCCATGCAAATCCGTCCAACAATCGGCGCCCTCTCACCTTTCACAGTCACATGGCCTTTATTCGAAAGTGACCGGGAAAAACCGTCTGCATAACCGATCGGAATTGTGGCAATGATTGATTTACGTTCAGGTGCAAATGTACATCCGTAACTAATCGGTTGACCGGCATCTACCGTTTTTACAAATACCGGTTTCGTTTTTAAGCTCATCACTTGTTTTAATGAAGGAAGTTTTTCTTTCAAGTGTTCTGCCGGATACAAACCGTAAAGACTAATACCGACACGAACCATATCCATATGCATTTCCGGAAAGGCGATGGTTGCCGCACTGTTACAACAATGCTTGATCGGAATGTAAATTTGATTTTCTTCAAATAAATTGATCACTTCAGTAAATTTTTTGTACTGTTGGTAAGTATAAGTCAGATCTGTCGAATCAGCGTCGGCAAAATGAGTAAAAATCCCTTCCAACTCCACAAAATCAGAATGGATGGACGTAACAAGTTCCAATGCTTCTACCTTATGATTAACACCGATTCGGGTCATCCCGGTATCAATTTTTATATGAACGCGGGCAAGTTTTTTATACTCTTCGGCAACTTGAGAAATCTTCTCCAAAACATCCCGGGTAAAAACAGTTAAGGTAATATCATTTAAAATCGCTTCTTTTACTGCCTCTTTCGGTGTATAGCCGAGTATTAATATTGGTGCAGTAATACCGGCGTTACGCAGCTCGATTGCCTCGTCTAAAAATGCAACCGCCAAGTAAGCTGCACCTGCATCTAATGCCGCTTGAGCGACTTCAATGGCGCCATGACCATAACCATCTGCTTTTACAACTGCACAAAATTTCGTGTCAGGTTTTAAATGCTTAAGAAATGTTTTTACATTATGTTGAACGGCATCTAAAGATATTTCAGCCCATGCATCACGATAACTACCATAACTCATTTAGATCCTCCTAGTATGGCACTTTAAAATGGTGTATAAATATTAATATTATCAGTATACGCCCCTTGAAAATGAAAGACAACCCAACAATCGGATTCTAAAAATAAATTCTTAAGAAATGACAAAGGGGAAAATTTGAAAAAATGTTATCCCAGCTTCATCGTGGGAGTAACTAAGAAATAGATACCTTTAATATGCATTTAATGTTTCATGCGTCAGGCTCACGACTAACAAAAAACGGTCTTCATCGCAGGTATGAAGACCATAAGTGATTATTTGGAATCGGACAGTCACGCAAACTGTCTTTTAATCATTTATTTATCTCTTGTTGAATTCGCTCGGTACAGCACCGATTCGTAAATTTCTGTCCAATGCCGTCATTTTTTCCATATCTTCCGCTGTTAATTCAAAATCAAATACATCAAAGTTTTCCTCGATACGTGAAGGTGTGACCGATTTTGGAATCGTGATAACCCCCGTTTGCAAGTGCCAGCGAAGAATGACTTGAGCTGCTGTTTTTCCATGGGCTTTCGCAATTTCTTTCACAACGGAATCATTTAATACATCTTTTCCATTCATTAACGGACTGTACGCTTCAAGGATAATATGATGTTTTTCACAAAAATCTTGGAGCTCCCTCTGTTGGAAATACGGGTGACGTTCCACTTGATTAACAACCGGGACAACTTCACATTCATTAAGCAAGCGTTCTAAGTGCTCGATATCAAAATTGCAAACACCTATTGCTTTGGCACGCCCGTCTTTATAAATTTTTTCCATTGCTTTGTATGTATCGACATATTGGTCATATTTTGGTGTCGGCCAATGGATTAGATATAAATCGATATAATCAAGGCCAAGACGTTCCAAGCTTGCATCAAATGCTTTTAATGTATTTTCATACCCGTGGTCTGCATTCCATACTTTTGTTGTAATAAAAAGTTCTTCACGGGGAACATTGCTTTCCTTTATGGCCCGGCCAACCCCTTTTTCATTTCCGTAAATCATTGCCGTATCAATGGAACGATAGCCAACTTCCAACGCTTTTTTTACAACAGGTGTTGCTTGTTCGTCGGATACTTGCCAAACACCAAAGCCTAACTGTGGCATTTTTAAACCATTGTTTAATGTGATATAGTCCATTTATTATCCTTCCTTTCCATGAATGATCATCTAATAATACCATGCTCGAATTAAAATCCGTATTATTAACTATTTTTCACCTTAACGGGCAGTTAGTCCTACAACCTTACACCTCAAGATTTTCAAGTTTTACAAAGGATAATTGTGGTACGAACGGCCCGCATGCGTCCGATTAGTTCAACTAACCATCAGTGGAGGTTTCACTTTATCCCGTAACTAAATTGTTCCCCTGATGGTTTTAGAGAAATCAAAGAATGTAAAGGGTGACGATAAGTTCCTGATTGGTTCAACTAACCATCAGTGGGAAGAGAACCCCGCTGATGGAAGTTTCACTTTATTTTTCCTATTATGCTCGTGGCGACTTGCTTCCATACTTGTTCATCTTCCAGGAAATATTTTTTCATGGCTTTATACATTTCCTTTTGTTTTTCAGAGAATTCCGGTGCTTCTTTGTTTGGTAATTTGGCACGCTCACGTTCAACATATTCCTGAACTTCCGGTGCCCTTGGTCCCCATACGGCATATTCATTTCCTTTTTCATCAATAAATATGTATATAGGAATTGATCTGGACGTCCCATTCGTTAAATATTGATCCATCAGCTCAAGATTTTGATCACGGAGAAGAAACCGAACTTCCACTCCAGCGGTTTCAGCAATCTTCATGAATATTGGATTGTTAAGCATGGCATCACCGCACCAATCCTCGGTTATTACAATTGCTCTTAAGTTCTTTCCTTTTAAATTTTTTAAAGTTTCGACGTTCCCTGGACTTAGTTGAAACCGTTCGTATATGGAAAGCATTTCTTCTTTATTGACAGTCATTTGATCAATATACTGTCGATAAGTCATTCCTTTTTCATACCACTGGATAAGTGTTGCCACATAACCACCTCACCGTAAATATTGAATGTACTTATAATTATAAAGTTTTTGAGATGGAATTTACATTCTATTGATTTGTGATTTTATGAGCAAATATATTTTATTTTAATATAGTTTTTTGGCTTGTGACAGAATGTACATAAACGCTATTATTCTTTTTGGGCTGATTCGGTCCCAAGAACTGGGCTCGGGATACTTTTCCATCTTCCCCCAGCTAAATTTGACCTCGGAAGCCAATCTCGCGGACACTTTTCCAGCTACCGCCGCTAAATTTGCCCTCAAGAGCTTGAATTTTTACCTGTACTTTTTTCTGAAAAAAGGAACCGCCTAACGAAACGGTTCCCTCATCTCATATTATCGTTTTTTAATTTCTTCTAGTAAAATCTTGTTCAATAGCTGCGGGTTGGCTTGTCCTTTCGTTGCCTTCATGATTTGACCAACAAGGAAGCCAATTGCCCGGTCTTTCCCGTTTTTATAGTCCTCAATAGATTGTGGGTTGGCATCCAAAGCCTCGGTGACGAATTTCAACAATGTTGCTTCATCAGAAATTTGGACGAGTCCTTTTTCTTTCACGATTTTTTCCGGATCGCCGCCTTTTTCGACGAGCTCTTTAAATACTTTTTTCGCTAATTTAGATGATAAAGTGCCTTTTTCAATCAATTTGATCATACCAGCTAAACTTTCCGGTGTTAAAGCAATATCGTGAAGTTCTTTTTGTTCAGCGTTCAAATAAGCACTAACTTCACCCATGAGCCAGTTGGAGGCTTGTTTTGCGCCTGCCCCGGCTGCAACTGTTGCTTCAAAGAAATCCGACATTTCTTTCGTTAATGTCAAGACCATTGCGTCATATGCTGGAAGACCAAGTTCCTCCACATAACGTTTTTTTCGTGCATCCGGAAGTTCCGGAATCTCCCGCCGAACGCGTTCTTTCCATTCCTCATCAATATATAAATCAACAAGATCCGGTTCCGGGAAGTAACGATAATCTTCAGAACCTTCTTTTACCCGCATCAAAATCGTTTCACCGGTTGCCTCATCGTAACGGCGCGTTTCTTGTCGGACGACCCCGCCGGATAAAAGAACTTTTTCTTGCCGCTTAATTTCGTATTCAAGACCTTTTCGAACAAAGTTGAACGAGTTTAAGTTTTTCAATTCGGTTTTCGTTCCAAACTCCTCTTGTCCGATTGGGCGGATAGAAACATTGGCGTCACAGCGTAAGGAGCCTTCTTCCATGCGAACATCAGAAACGCCAGTGTATTGGATAATCGATTTCAATTTTTCCAAATAAGCATATGCTTCTTCCGGTGTACGGATATCCGGCTCAGACACAATTTCAATGAGCGGCGTTCCTTGACGGTTAAAATCGACTAATGAATAACCATCGTTTCCGTGGAATAATTTTCCGGCATCTTCCTCTAAATGAAGACGAGTAATTCCAATTTTTTTCTTCTTCCCGTCGACTTCAATTTCAATCCAGCCATGTTCACCGATTGGTTTGTCATATTGGGAAATTTGATAGGCTTTCGGATTGTCCGGATAAAAATAGTTTTTTCGGTCAAATTTTGTTTCGGTTGCGATCTGGCAATTAAGAGCCATTGCCGCTTTCATTGCATAGTTAACCGCTTCTTTATTTAATACTGGCAGTACGCCGGGATAACCTAAGTCAATCACATTCGTATTTGTATTTGGTTCTGCGCCAAAATGGGCCGGTGCAGGCGAGAAAACTTTCGATTGGGTTTTTAACTCAACATGCACTTCTAAACCGATAACAGCTTCGAAATTCATCCTTTTCACCCCTTACAGTTGTGGTTTTTGTTTATGATAGTCAGTAGCTTGTTCAAATGCATGTGCAACACGATAAACAGTCGCTTCATCAAAATGTTTACCGATGATTTGTAAACCCATTGGAAGTCCGTTGTCAAAACCGCATGGAACGGAAATCCCCGGTACGCCTGCCAAATTAACAGGTATCGTTAAAAGATCATTCGCATACATCGTTAACGGGTCATCAATTTGGGCGCCAATTTTAAATGCCGGTGTTGGTGCTGTCGGTCCAACAATCACATCATATTCTTCAAACACTTTTTCAAAATCTTGCTTGATTAATGTCCGTACTTGCTGCGCTTTTTTATAATAGGCATCATAATAACCGGAACTTAGGGCAAACGTTCCAAGCATAATCCGGCGTTTAACTTCATCACCAAATCCTTCAGAACGGGTCTTTTTGTATAAATCAATTAAGTTTTCAGCTCCTTGTGCCCGGTAACCGTAACGAATCCCGTCAAAACGAGCCAAGTTGGATGACGCCTCAGAAGAAGCAAGTAAATAATAGGTTGCGACGCCATATTTCGAATGCGGAAGGGACACTTCTTCCCATGTCGCACCTAATTTTTCTAAAACTTTCAGTGCTTCTAAAATGGCGTTGCGGACGGATTCTTGGACACCTTCCCCCAAATATTCTTTAGGGACGGCAATCCGTAATCCCTTTACATCTCCGGTCAGTTGTTCTACATAGTTTGGAACCGGAAGATTGGCGGAGGTCGAGTCATATGGATCAACACCGGAAATCGCTTGAAGTAAATACGCATTATCTTCAACATTCCTCGTGATTGGTCCGATTTGATCTAGGGAAGACGCAAAAGCAACCAATCCAAATCGGGAAACGCGACCGTATGTAGGTTTTAGGCCAACGACACCACAATAAGCAGCCGGCTGACGAATCGATCCACCGGTGTCAGAACCTAATGTGAATGGAACTTCTCCGGCAGCAACCGCAGCAGCCGAACCACCGGAAGACCCACCCGGAACATAGTCTAAATTCCAAGGATTGAATGTTCTTTGATAGTGGGAAGTTTCGGTCGATCCACCCATGGCAAATTCATCCATATTCAATTTTCCAATCATGACTGTTTCGGCATTATGTAATTTTTGCATAACCGTTGCATCGTAAATCGGGTCAAAGTTTTCGAGAATTTTGCTCGCACAAGTGGTACGAACACCTTTTGTCACGATATTGTCCTTAATTCCGATCGGCATGCCAAATAAAATACCGGTTGAATCGCCGCCAGCAAGTTTTTCATCTAACTGTTTTGCTTTATTCCGAGCATTTTCTTCATCTAAGGTTAAAAAGGCTTGGACTTTACCTTCCACTTCCGAAATTCTTTTAAATGACTCATCAACTAAGTCCGAAACGGAAACTTCCTTTTTTTGTAAAAGCTCATGTAAATCTTTCATTTTATGGTCAAATAGTGACATGGATATCCCTCCTTACTCAAGAATAGATGGTACACGGAAAAGTCCATCTTTATGGTCTGGTGCATTTTTTAAAACTTCTTCCCTTGGTAAACCGGGAACAGCCACATCTTCACGCAATACATTTTTAATATCAAGAACGTGGGATGTTGGTTCTACATTGGTTGTATCAAGTTCGTTCAACTGTTCGGCAAAACCGATAATGGCGTCCAATTGAGTCGTGAACTTTTCGATTTCTTCCTCACTGAATGACAATCTGGCTAAATCAGCCACATGCTTTACTTGTTCTTTTGAAATTCTGGACATGATTTCACCTCCACATTTTTCAGAAAAAAATGATCCTATAGAAGCAAATACAATCGTATTTCGCAATGCATTTTGCAAAACTATCTACTATTTTACCATGTTTTACAAGATTTCCGAAATAGAAGGGAAAAATTCTTTTTATATGTGGCCGATTTACGGTCTACAACGAAAAACTCTGTGGTGAGCCTAGCGCTACATGATGGTCTATGGGACAAAAACGACGGAATTTGAAACAGAAATGTCTCATAGAACGGCTCTATGGGACAAATTTTGTGGGAAAATAAGCTAAAATGTCCCATAGATGTACCGGATTCACGGTCTATGGGACAAAAACGACGGAATTTGAAACAGAAATGTCTCATAGAACGGCT
>NZ_JAJCHL010000067.1:0-19141 GCF_020554505.1 Caldibacillus sp. 210928-DFI.2.18 | reverse complement strand
GGTTCAACTAACCATCAGCGGGAAGAAAACCCCGCTGATGGAAGTTTCACTTTATATAAAGAAATGATAAAGTAAAAGGAGTAAATAAACTTTTCATGCGAAATTGATCAAAAGATGGAACTAGTTTTTTAACGGTTCAGTAAACTGAATTTTTTAAAGGTGATTATAATGATTGATAACAAAAGGGAAGTCATTCGTCTTCTGGAAACGATTGCGATTTACATGGAATTAAAAGGAGAAAACCCGTTTAAAATCCAGGCATTTCGTCGGGCTGCGACAACGCTGGAACAAGATGAACGAACGTTGTCTGAAATTGATCAGTTTACCGCTCTTCCCGGCATCGGAAAAGGGACAGCCGCTGTTATTAAAGAATTTCTTGAAACCGGTCAGTCGGACATGTTAAAACAACTGCAGGCGGAAGTCCCAAAAGGCTTAATCCCGCTTTTGCAAATTCCCGGACTCGGGGGGAAGACGATCGCAAAATTATATAATCTACTCGGTGTGGAAAATATAGATGACTTAAAACGGGTGTGTAGAGAGGGAAAAGTGCGTGCATTAAAAGGCTTCGGCGTTAAAACAGAAGAAAAAATTTTAAAAAGTATTGAACAAATGGAAGGATTGCCGCGACGTTTCCCGCTTGCCTCTGTCTTACCGATTGTCGTTTGGATTGAAGAGCAGCTGTCGGAAATGGATGCGGTGAAAAACTACTCTCGTGCCGGCAGCGTGAGAAGAGTAAAGGAAACAGTCAAAGATTTGGATTTTATTATTGCAACGACTGAACCGGAACGAATGAAAGAGCAACTTTTAAATATGGCAAATATTAAAGAAGTGACCAATCAAGGAGATACAAAAATCTCTTGTGTATTTTCTTTTGATTTTGATATATCGGCGGATTTCCGTTTAGTAAAGCCGGATGAATTTGCAACGACCTTGCATCATTTTACCGGTTCAAAAGAACATAATATTCGTATGCGGCAAATTGCCAAAGAATGCGGTGAAAAGATAAGTGAATACGGTGTGGAACAAATAGAAACCGGAAAAGTATTAACTTTTGAAACAGAGACTGACTTTTATCACCATTTTAACTTACCAATTATCAGTCCGGAATTGCGGGATGACGGGACGGAAATCGACCGGATTGATTTGTTGGATGAATTGGTCAAACTGGCAGATATTCGCGGTGATCTCCACATGCATACGACATGGAGCGATGGCGCTCATTCGATTGAAGAAATGATTGACGCATGCCGAAAACGGGGATATGAATATATGGCCATTATAGATCACTCCCAATCTTTAAAGGTAGCCAACGGTTTATCACCGGATCAATTACGAAAACAAATGGATATCATCCGTCAGTTGAATGAAAAATATTCTGATATCATGATTTTAGCCGGAATAGAGATGGATATTTTGCCGGATGCGACATTTGATTACGAGGATGAATTGCTGGCTGAAGCCGATCTTGTTATCGCCTCTATTCATTCTGCATTTGGACAAAGTGAAGAGTTAATCATGAAAAGACTCACGGCAGCATGCAAAAGCCCGCATATCGATATTATTGCCCATCCGACCGGAAGAAAAATAGGGATCCGGGAAGGCTATAAGGTTAACATTGACAGACTGATTGAGTTGGCAAAAGCAACAAATACCATTTTAGAATTAAACGCCAGTCCAAGACGTTTGGATTTACGAAAAGATCATCTGATAAAAGCACAACAAGCCGGTGTAAGTCTAATCATAAATACGGATAGCCATCACCGTGATACATTAGCTAATATGGAAATCGGTGTTCAATATGCAAGAAGTGCTTGGATAAAGAAGGATATGATTGTTAATACAAAAACAGCAGGGGATTTATTATCATTATTAAAGAAAACTCGGGCGTCCGAGCCTTTAGGCGAGAGCAGAGCCGCAAGAGCACTTATGCGTTAGGAAAGTAGAAATTGAAAAATTTATACTTTCCTGGCTGAAAAAGCGGAACTAGAGACCTCTCATTACACTAGAACGAAAGGAGAATTTCTCCGTGAACAACAAAGCGATTGAAACACTGGAATTTCATAAAATTCGGAACCAATTAATGGGTTATGCATCCTCAAGCTTAGGAAAAGAAATGGTTGAGCAACTAACTCCCTCTACTGATTATCAAGAAGTAATCAAAAGACAGGAAGAGACCGATGAAGCAGCAACCGTTATTCGTGTAAAGGGGCATGTTCCTTTAGGCGGTATATTTAATATTTTACCGGCAATCAAACGAGCAGAAATTGGCGGAATGCTTCATGTTGATGAATTTGTTCAAATTGCAAGCACGATTCGAGCAAGTCGACAGTTGAAAAATTTCCTTGAGGATGTTACAGATGAAGAAGATTTACCAATTTTAAAACAATATTATGAAAATATGAATCCTCCTGCCGATTTGGAACGTAGAATTAATGCGGCAATTAATGAAAATGGTGAGGTGATCGATAGTGCCAGTGAAAAATTACGTTCCCTTCGAACACAAATTCGCAGTTTTGAAGGGAGAGTTCGGGAAAAGTTAGAAGGGATTATTCGCTCATCCAGCGCTCAAAAAATGTTGTCCGATGCAATCATCACCATCCGCAATGATCGATTTGTTATTCCCGTCAAGCAGGAATATCGCACACATTTTGGCGGAATGGTGCACGATCAATCCGCTTCCGGACAAACATTATTTATTGAACCGCAATCGGTAATACAATTAAATAATGAACTGCATCAAGCAAGAATGAAAGAGCAGATTGAAATTGAACGGATCCTTATGGAATTGTCAAAAGAAACAGCAGTGTACAGTGAAGAACTAAAAATACTCGTCGGTCAAATACGTGAACTCGATTTTATGTTTGCCAAAGCAAAATACGGGGCAGATATGAAAGCGACAAAGCCGATGATGAATAACCGAGGAGTCGTCCGTTTATTTAAAGCTCGTCATCCGTTCATTCCAAAAAATGAAGTCGTCGCCAATGATATTGAATTAGGCACCGATTTTACCACGATTGTCATTACCGGTCCAAATACAGGCGGGAAGACAGTCACATTAAAGACGGTCGGCCTTCTTACATTAATGGCTCAAGCCGGTTTACAAATTCCTGCTCAAGACGGTTCCGAAGTGGCTGTGTTTGGCTCGATATTTGCTGATATTGGGGATGAACAATCGATCGAACAAAGTTTAAGTACATTTTCATCCCATATGGTCAATATTGTAGAAATATTAAAAGAAGTCGATACAGAAAGTCTGGTTTTGTTCGATGAATTAGGAGCCGGGACAGACCCGCAGGAAGGTGCCGCGCTTGCAATGGCGATTTTGGATGAAGTGCATAACCGGGGGGCCCGGGTAATTGCAACGACCCATTATCCTGAGTTGAAAGCCTATAGTTATAACCGGGAAGGAGTAACAAATGCCAGTGTCGAATTTGACGTAGAAACTTTGAGTCCGACATATCGCCTTTTAATCGGGGTACCGGGAAGAAGTAATGCTTTTGAAATATCAAAACGATTGGGATTATCTGAACGAATAATTGAGCGCGCAAAAGCTCAGATTCATTCAGAAACAAATAAAGTTGATAAGATGATTGCTTCCCTTGAAGAAAAGACACGCCTTGCCGAGACTGAGGAAGAAGCAGCCCGAGAACATTTAAAGTTAGCTGAAAAACTTCATCATGATTTGCAACAAGCGATGACAGAGTTTAATGAGAAGAAAGATGAATTATATGAGAAGGCAAGGCGGGAAGCGAAAACCATTATAAAACAAGCAGAACATGAAGCGGATGAGATTATTAAACAATTAAGGCAAATGCAATTGCAAAAATCGGTTGAAATTAAAGAACATGAACTGATTGATGCAAAAAAACGGCTTGAGGAGGCGATTCCTGCTTCAAAACAGAAGTTCGTCACAACAAAGAAACCCGTTCATTCTTTTCATCCCGGTGATGAAGTAAAAGTCATTAGTTTTGACCAAAAAGGGTATATAATTGAAAAAGTCGGAGATCATGAATGGCTAGTCCAAGTTGGTATTTTAAAAATGAAAGTCGATGAAAGCGACATGGAACGGGTAGCTAGCCAACCAAAGGCAGAACCGAGACCGATTACAACCATTAAAGGAAAAGAGTATCATGTTGGCCTTGAATTAGATTTGCGGGGAGAACGTTACGAGGACGCCTTAGTAAAGGTTGAAAAATACATTGATGATGCACTTCTCGCCGGTTACCCACGTGTTTCGATAATCCACGGCAAAGGAACCGGCGCGCTAAGAACAGGCGTACACAACTATTTGAAAAAACACCGGCAAGTAAAATCATTTCATTTTGGCAGTACTAACGAAGGAGGAACAGGGGTTACGATCGTTGAGTTTAAATAACTGGCAAGAACGGGCGTCTTTCCTAGGGGTACATTGTAACAACAAACATATATAAATGAGGGATATTATGATGAAAGATTTTTGGGAGAGCAGTATGGTTATCCATTCAGCAAATTTCAGTGTTGCTATTTTATGTACGTTTGTCTTTTTAGCCATTTTTGAGCTGGTCACTAAGTATAATAACTGGGAAGAAATTAAGAATGGCAATATGGCGGTTGCAATGGCCACAGGAGGAAAAATTTTCGGTATCCTAAATATTTTCCGTTTCTCTATTACGCATAATGACACATTATTTGTGATGGTTGGTTGGGGGGGTTTCGGCTTTCTCCTCCTCCTGACTGCCTATTACATTTTTGAATTTTTAACACCAACATTTAATGTCGATGAACAAATTGCAAATGATAACAGAGCCGTTGGATTTATTTCCATGGTCATATCTGTCGGTTTATCTTATGTAATCGGTGCCGGAATCATCTAAGGTAAGGGGAGAAATGGCTTTGGAGAATCTTGGAAAAATCTTGCTCGTTTGTTGTGGAATTTTTCTGCTTTTTGGTATTCTATATTTTTTGTTCTACTCTTAACGGAGAGTTAAGTCCTACTTCAAGATTGGAGTCGTCGCGGAAGATAGGTGGAGGGATTCGCCGCTCGTGCCCGATTACCTGACAATCAGTGGAGATTATTCTGTCCTTGCAAAATATCATATTTTAAGAGAAACAATGAAAGCTGCTTTGGAGACTAAGTGTATAGTTTTTTCCAAAGCAGTTTTTTCTGTACTTTTGCAAGGATATGATAATGTTCAGTAGCTCACAATAGATTTTTTATTTTAGAAAAATTTGAACTTGTAAACGTTTTTAAAATTAGATATTATTATTAATAGGGAGCAATAATATCATTTACATTTTGTTTTTAAACACAGGGGGGAGAATATGGAGAATAAACCGTGGTTGAAACATTATCCGCCACAAATTCCGCACACACTTACCTATGAGGAGACTTCTTTGCAGCAATTATTGAAAAACACAGCAGAAAAGTATCCGAACAAAATAGCGATTCATTTCAATGGTAAGGAATTATCTTACCAGGAGTTATATGATTCAGCGTTAAAATTTGCCGGATACTTGCAGAAAATTGGTATTCAAAAGGGGGATCGGGTGGCGATTATGCTGCCAAACACTCCACAATCCGTCATTAGTTTTTATGGGGTTATGATGGCAGGAGGGATTGTTGTTCAAACAAATCCAATGTACACTGAAAGAGAACTGGCCTTTCAAATGAAAGACTCGGGTGCCAAGGCAATCGTCGCATTGGATATTCTATTTCCACGTATTAAGAAGATTCAAGGAGAAACAGAGCTGGAGCATATTATTATAACGGCTATTAAAGACTACTTACCATTTCCGAAAAATCTTGTATATCCGTTTATTCAAAAGAAACAATACGGTTTTTCTGTGAAGGTTGAACATAAGGGGAATGATCATTTATTTACGGAAATAATGAAGCATCCGGCACTTCAAGAACCGATTATGAACATTAATTTTGAAGAAGACTTGGCAATTTTGCAATATACCGGCGGAACAACAGGATTTCCAAAAGGTGTTATGTTAACCCATAAAAACTTGATCGCAAATACAAAAATGTGTCAAGCATGGTTGTATAAATGCAGGGAAGGAGAAGAAATTGTTCTCGGTGCATTGCCGTTTTTCCATGTATACGGGATGACGACTGTCATGATTTTATCTGTTTTACAGGCTTCAAAAATGGTGTTAATTCCGAAGCCGGATCCGGAAGTATTATTAAAAACGATTCAAAGCCAGCGCCCGACGATGTTCCCGGGAGCACCAACAATGTATATCGGAATGTTGAACCATCCTGAATTATCAAAATATGATTTATCTTCAATTGATAGCTGTATAAGCGGCTCGGCTCCGTTACCTGTCGAAGTTCAGGAGCAATTTGAAAGATTAACCGGGGGAAAATTAGTAGAGGGTTATGGACTTACTGAATCATCACCGGTTACTCATGCAAATTTATTATGGGATGGCGAACGTGTAAAGGGCAGTATCGGATTACCATGGCCGGATACATTGGCGGAAATTCGGTCTGTGGAAACAGGAGAACCGCTGCCTGTAGGAGAAATTGGCGAACTGGTTGTCAAAGGACCTCAAGTGATGAAAGGCTATTGGAATCGGCCGGAAGAAACACAAGAGGTTTTAAAAGACGGATGGCTACATACCGGAGACATGGGTTATATGGATGAAGAAGGATATTTTTATATTGTTGATCGCAAAAAGGATATGATTATTGCGAGCGGCTATAATATTTATCCGAGAGAAATTGAGGAAGTATTATATGAACATCCGGCTGTTAAAGAAGTTGTCGTTGCCGGTGTACCTGATCCTTATCGCGGTGAAACGGTCAAAGCATATATTGTATTAAAAGAAGGTGCCACTGTCACCGAAGACGAATTAAACAAATTCGCACGGAAAAATTTGGCCGCTTATAAAGTTCCAAGAAAGTATGAATTTCGGGATGAACTGCCTAAAACAACAGTCGGAAAAATTTTACGTCGCCAGTTAGTGGAAGAAGAAAAAAGAAAGTTAAATGAACTTAATGAGAAGAAAGCATAACGAAATAAATATTAAATCATGGTATACAATTGACAAATGATAAATTAACTTTTATTATTGAGATATGAATGATTATTCATTCATATCTCTTTCTCTACAACAAAGAACGACAGAAGTAAAATTTGAAGGTGAACGAATTTGAAAAGTCAAAAACCAAAGTACATGCAAATTATTGATGCCGCAGTTATTACGATTGCCGAAAACGGTTATCACCAATCACAAGTTTCAAAAATTGCAAAACAGGCAGGAGTTGCTGATGGAACCATTTATCTCTATTTTAAGAATAAGGAAGATATATTAATTTCCTTATTTCGGGAAAAAATGGGTCATTTCATTACGGATTTAGAGGAAGTAACGAGAAGTAAAAACACGGCTTCAGAGAAACTGTTACTTTTAATTGAAAATCATTTCCGCAGATTATCTGAAGATTATCATCTTGCTATTGTTACTCAGCTTGAATTACGTCAGACAAACAAAGATTTACGCCTGCAAATTAATAGCATATTAAAAGGCTATTTAAAACTTGTCGATAAGATATTAGTAGAAGGGATAGAAAAAGGTGAGTTTGATAAAGATTTAGATATCCGACTTGCCAGACAAATGATTTTCGGTACAATTGATGAAACGGTAACGACATGGATCATGAATGACCATAAATATGATTTGGTCGGTCTGGCACCGAAAGTCCATCAGTTGCTGATAAACGGCTGCGGTAACAAAAACTAAGGGGAATATTTATTTTATGCTTCGTACCCGGTCACTTGCCGTAAAGCTTAATCAAAAATTTTTAAGTGTAAAACAATTCTTAACGGTGAGGAGTAATTAGTCTCGGGTACGAACATTTAAATAAATAGAATAAGAAAATTTAGTTTCACTTTAAGGGGGATGGAAATGGCTTTTTTACACGCACAAATAGAAGGAAAAATAGCAGTTATTACGATAAATCGTCCACCGGCAAACGCACTTTCTCAAGAACTTTTGCTGGAATTGGATGAGATGTTGACAGAGTTTTCTACAAATGATGATGTGCGGGTGATCGTCATTCGAGGAGAAGGGAAATTCTTCTGTGCGGGTGCAGATATACGGGAATTTACAACAATTGGGTCACAAGAAAAGGCCTATGAATTGGCAAGAAACGGTCAACAATTAATGGATAAAATTGAGCAATATCCAAAACCGATTATTGCCTCCATTCACGGTGCTGCCTTAGGCGGAGGTCTTGAATTGGCAATGGGCTGCCATATCCGTCTTGTAAGTGAAAATGCGAAACTGGGACTTCCTGAGTTGTCACTCGGTATTATTCCCGGATTTGCCGGAACACAGCGCTTACCGAAATATGTAGGTGAACAAAAAGCATTGGAAATGATGATTACAAGTGAACCGATTAGCGGCACAGAAGCCTGTCAGTATGGTTTGGCATTACGGGCATTTCCGGAAGAAAAACTATTTGAAGAAACAATGAAACTGGCGGAAAAGTTTGCCAGCAAAAGTCCTGCTTCAGTTAAAGCCGTTATTAATCTATTAAAATATACAAAAACAGAACAATTTGCTGAAGGAATTGAGCAAGAAGCAAAATGGTTCAGCGAAGTATTCCGAACAGAAGATGCAAAAGAAGGAATTCAAGCTTTTATTGAGAAGAGAAAACCGAATTTTGTAGGTAAATAATTTTATCGTTACCGCTTAACCCATTTTCCAAAAAGGTTAATATAGCTGATATTCTATTTGGCACAACTCTTTCAATAACACCTTATTAGGTGCTAATCATTTTATTAACATCAAAATCTATTAAACAATCTTAGGAGGGAGCAATGAATGAATATTTTTGTATTATTGAAAAGAACTTTTGATACGGAAGAAAAAATAACGATTGCGAATGGCTCAATCAATGAAGATGGTGCAGAATTCATCATCAATCCATATGACGAATATGCCGTAGAAGAGGCCATTCAAGTCCGTGATGAGCATGGCGGTGAAGTAACGGTTGTAACAGTTGGCGGTGAAGATGCCGAAAAACAATTACGTACTGCATTGGCTATGGGGGCAGATAAAGCAGTTTTAATTAATGTGGAAGATGACTTGGAAGTTTGCGACCAATATACAACAGCAAAAATAATTGCTGAGTATTTAAAAGATAAGGAACCGGATTTAGTTATTGCTGGAAATGTTGCCATTGATAACGGAACCGGTCAAGTTGGACCACGGGTTGCTGATTTGTTAGGTATTCCATATATCACAACGATAACGGATTTAAAAATTGACGGCAATCATGTAAGCGTTGTCCGTGATGTTGAAGGAGACGAAGAAAAGATTGAAGCCACACTTCCATTATTAGTTACAGCACAACAAGGATTGAATGAACCAAGATATCCGTCCTTACCGGGGATTATGAAAGCGAAAAAGAAACCGTTGGAAGAACTGGAACTGGATGATTTAGATATTGATGAAGAGGATGTCGAAGCAAAAACGAAAACAATTGAAGTTTATCTGCCACCAAAGCGGGAAGCCGGGAAAATTTTGGAAGGCGAATTAAAGGATCAAGTACAAGAATTAGTATCCTTGCTTCATAAAGAAGCCAAAGTCGTTTAATGATAGGAAATTTATTTGATTTTCGGAGCGATGATATCAGGAAAATTCAACCTGTTCATGGTTATTTCAACAAGGAGGGTAAATAATGGGAAGAAAAGTGTTAGTTTTAGCTGAAGTGAAAGACGGAAACTTAAGAAATGTTTCTTATGAAGCAATTGCCGCTGCGAAAACCGTTTCTGAAGGCGGCGAAGTAGTAGGTGTACTGCTTGGTGAATCTGTTCGGAATTTAGCAGAAGGGCTAATTCACTATGGTGCTGATCGGGTTGTTGTTGTAGAAAATGATAAGTTAAGCAATTACAGTTCAGACGGTTTTTCACAAGCATTTATTGCAGTTGTGAACGAGGAAGATCCGGAAGCAATTATTTTTGGTCATACCTCACTTGGGAAAGACTTATCACCAAAGGTTGCCAGTAAGCTGGATGCCGGTTTAATTTCTGATGTAATCGATGTCGAAGTTGCCGGAGATAATGTTGTTTTTACTCGTCCAATTTACTCAGGGAAAGCATTTGAAAAGAAAATCGTAACAGATGGGATTATTTTTGCAACGGTAAGACCAAATAATATTGCGCCCCTTGATAAAGACGAATCCCGGAGCGGTGACGTAAGTACTCTTGAAGTAGAAATAAAAGATTTACGTACGATCATTAAAGAAGTAGTCAGAAAAGCAAGTGAAGGTGTCGATTTATCAGAAGCAAAAGTCGTTGTTGCCGGTGGGCGCGGCGTAAAGAGTGCAGACGGGTTTAAACCGTTGCAAGAACTTGCGGATGTATTAGGCGGTGCTGTCGGAGCATCCCGGGGTGCATGTGATGCCGGTTTCTGTGACTATTCATTGCAAATCGGTCAAACAGGGAAAGTTGTTACCCCTGACCTTTACATTGCTTGCGGCATTTCCGGTGCCATCCAACATTTAGCCGGTATGTCTAATTCAAAAGTTATTGTTGCGATTAATAAAGATCCGGAAGCCAATATCTTCAAAGTGGCAGATTACGGAATCGTCGGTGACCTGTTCGAAGTGGTACCGCTTTTAACAGAAGAATTTAAGAAATTAAAAGTCAATGCATAAAATATATGCAAAGTCCGGCACTCAACCAATAATGGTGCGAGAACCGGACTTTTATTTTGAATAGCAGTGGGGGTTCTTCATGCCCAAAAAAGATAGTTAGTTGAACCAATCGGACGCATGCGGGCAACTTACCTTCATTCTAAACTCAGAATCTTGAGGTGGGGGTGTTACTGCCCGTTTAAAATACCACAATCCTGTAATTAGAGTCATAGTGTTGGTTATTTTTTCACGTTTAGGGTAAAATGGTTTATGAGCCAAATGTTTCACAAAACATTACTTACAGTGATATACTACTGTCGATAGCGATAAATCGTATAGGAGGGGTTTAACCTATGGCAATTGTAAAAGCAACGGATCAAAACTTTGCTGAAGAAACAAGCAAAGGTCTGGTTGTCGCAGATTTCTGGGCAACTTGGTGCGGACCTTGTAAAATGATAGCACCGGTTCTTGAAGAAATTGACTCAGAAATGGGCGATCAAGTGAAAATCGTTAAACTTGATGTTGATGAAAATCAAGAAACTGCTGCTAAATACGGGGTTATGAGTATCCCAACATTAATTTTCTTCAAAGATGGAGAAATTGTTGATAAAGTGATCGGCTACCGTCCGAAAGAAGCATTGGAAGAAGTAATCAACAATCATCTGTAATTTTTATTAGCCAAGAATATTAAATGAAGGCAGTCCTAATATGGGCTGTTTTTTTTAGCTACGAGAAAAGGATACTTTTTCAATTTTAAATTTCTATCACATAAGTGCACAAAGAATGCTTCACAGCACTTAGAGTATAGGCTACGCAGTTGAAAAATCATTGGCTTTTTCAACAATTATACGACTTCCGAAAATCTCTTTATTTTTTCGGTCGACTTTTCAAAAATAAACCCACTCATTATGGAGTGAAAAATATGGAATCAAAGAAGATTATTCAAGAAAAACTAGCTTTGTTACCCAACCAGCCCGGCTGCTACTTAATGAAAGACAGGCAGGGTACAATCATCTATGTCGGTAAGGCAAAAATATTGAAAAATCGTGTTCGCTCATACTTTACCGGTTCACACGACGGCAAAACACAGGCACTGGTAAACGAAATTGAGGACTTCGAATATATTATCACTTCATCCAATATTGAAGCATTGATTTTGGAAATGAATCTAATAAAAAAACATAATCCAAAATATAACGTCATGCTGAAGGACGATAAAAGTTACCCGTTCATTAAACTGACAGCAGAACGCCACCCTCGCTTAATAATCACTCGGAAGGTGAAAAAAGATAAAGGGAAATACTTTGGACCATATCCGAATGTCTTTGCGGCCAAGGAAACAAAAAAATTGTTGGATCGGTTGTATCCTTTGCGGAAATGCTCAACCTTACCGAACCGCGTATGCCTTTACTATCACATCGGCCAATGTCTGGCTCCTTGTGTAAATAATATAAGTGAAGAAACATACAAAGAAATGACCGATGAAATCACCAAATTTTTAAACGGAGGCT
This sequence comes from Caldibacillus sp. 210928-DFI.2.18, assembly GCF_020554505.1. NCBI lineage: Bacteria > Bacillati > Bacillota > Bacilli > Caryophanales > Bacillaceae > Caldibacillus > Caldibacillus sp. 210928-DFI.2.18. The sequence continues at coordinate 7,000 of NZ_JAJCHL010000067.1, read as the reverse complement.
ACACGGAAGTAAAGAAACAATTAACGGAAAAAATGATGGAAGCTTCGGAGGCTCTTGATTTTGAACGAGCCAAAGAGTATCGCGACAAAATTAGTGCCATAGAAACAACAATGGAAAAACAAAAAATGACCATGCAGGATTTTGTTGACCGTGATGTATTCGGGTATGCGGTGGATAAAGGGTGGATGTGTGTCCAAGTGTTCTTCATTCGTCAAGGAAAATTAATTGAACGGGATGTGTCCATGTTTCCGTTTTACGATGACCCGGAGGAAGAAATGCTTACTTTTCTTGGCCAATTTTATGAAAAACCAAACCACTTTAAGCCGAAAGAAATTTTACTGTCAAAAGAAGTTGACGGTGAGTTGGCAAAAGAATTATTGGGCGTAAAAATCATTCAGCCGGCACGTGGTCAGAAAAAAGAGCTTGTTCAGTTAGCAACAAAAAATGCGACAGCTGCTTTGAAAGAAAAATTTTATCTTATTGAACGAGATGAAGAAAGAACGATTAAGGCCATTGAAAAATTAGGACAAGAAATGGGAATTTATCCTCCATACCGAATTGAAGCCTTTGACAACTCAAATATTCAAGGGACAAATCCCGTATCGGCCATGGTAGTTTTTATAAATGGAAAACCGGATAAAAAACAATACCGGAAATATAAAATAAAAACCGTAGAAGGTCCGGATGATTATGAATCGATGCGGGAAGTTGTTCGCAGGCGATATTCACGTGTGTTGAAAGAAAATTTACCACTTCCGGACCTGATTTTAATTGATGGCGGAAAGGGTCAAATTGAGGCTGCAAAAGACATACTACAAAATGAATTGAATTTGGAAATACCTGTAGCCGGTCTTGTAAAAGATGACAAGCATCAAACATCCAATCTTTTATTTGGGGATCCTTTAGAAGTGGTTCCTCTTACTCGGAATAGTCAGGAATTTTATTTACTGCAACGAATTCAAGATGAAGTTCACCGCTTTGCAATCACGTTTCATCGACAACTTCGGGGAAAAACATTGTTTCACTCCATTTTAGACGACATTCCAGGTGTTGGGGAGAAACGGAAAAGGCAACTAATTAAACATTTCGGTTCTGTTAGGAAAATGAAAGAAGCTGCTTTAGAAGATTTTCGGGCCATTGGAATCCCGGTGCATGTAGCTGAAACAATTATGGAAACATTAAAGAAAGAGGAAGAGGACGCTAAGGAATAAAGGCTTATAACAAATAAAATTTAAGAGGCGAGATTAGTAACAGGTTTATGGGACAAGTCAAGCGGAAAAATCAGCAGAACTGTCCCATAGGCTTGTCCAAATCGAGTCCTATGGGACAAAAGGGTTGAAAAAATTTAAAGGGCTTTCGTGTCCGCTTAAGGTAGTTTTTTTACGGATCCTAATAACATAAGTGAAAAATAAAGTTCCGAGTCCGTTAAAGGCAAATATTTTAACAGCCCCTAAAAATGCTAAAGCATCGGATCCCATTTAACGGTAAAAACGACCGTCCCGTCCCGTTTTTTTGAATGCTCATAGCTTTCCGCATAAACTTTTTTCATTTGTTGAATTTGTTCAGCTAAAAACCCTGCTTCTAATTGGAAGGTTGGGTTTGTTTTCGTCAATAGCCGATTTCTGATTAATTCACTTGATAACGTGAATTCCATTTCATCTTTCTTTTCATCGGTTACTGTTAATGTTCCCCAACCTGCATTGATAAAGAATTCAATAATTTCATTTATGGAAAAAAGAGGATATTTTCTAGCTAAACGTTTTCCGGCCCAATACAAAATATTTGGTGCCTCATTCCCTAATAATTCTTCCAACAATTCTTCTCGAATCAACTCATATCCGAAAGCAGGTACGGATAATTCACTAATATTTATTTCTTTTGTACTTTTTTTGCTCAATCAAGAATCCCCCTTTTCTTTAAATCTATTATATACAAAATCGCAATGATTTATTTAACTTTTTTTGTTGGATAAAAATTATTTTAATATATTAATTGAAATAAGTGGTAGAAATGGAAAATATTTATAAATCACTATTCCGAAGATTTAAACATTAATAAAAACACTTTAGAAATATTATTTATCTGTATCCGTTTTCTTGACGCTCCCTAAAAAAAAGTTTACAATGAACATGTCATATATTTGCCATAGTTTTCTAAATTCATAGTGAAGGATAATCTTAAGGGGGGTACATGTAAAGATGGCTGGTAACCGAGAGTTTTTCCACCGGAGATTACACTCATTGTTAGGGGTTATACCGGTTGGCCTGTTTTTAATCATGCATTTAATGCTTAACTACAATGCTACGAAGGGACCGGAGGCATTCAACAAAGCTGCCGGGTTCATGGAAAATCTTCCATTCTTACTATTTCTTGAATTTGCTTTCATTTATATTCCTATTGTATTTCATGCAATTTACGGGGTTTATATTGCATTTACGGCAAAACCTAATGTAGGCAGATTCGGAAAATTCCGGAACTGGATGTTTGTGTTGCAAAGATTCACAGGCATTTTTTTAATTATCTTTATTGCATGGCATGTGTGGGAGACACGGTTGGCAAAAGCATTTTTTGGAACTGAAGTTAATTTCGACATGATGGCAAATATAGTTGATAATCCGCTAATGCTAATTTTCTATATTATAGGGATAGTTTCGGCTACTTTCCATTTAGCAAACGGATTGTGGTCATTCTGTGTGAGTTGGGGGATTACGGTTTCGCCACGGTCACAACAAATTAATACATATGTAACCATGGCAATCTTCCTGGCATTATCTTATGTAGGTATTCGAGCTATACTTGCATTCGTATAATATCAAGAACCATTTTCAAAATACATTATTGATTTGGGCTATTTTATCTTAATCTTTTTTACGATAAATTTTTACCATGAATTGAAGGAGTGAGCCACAAAATGAGTAAAGGAAAAATCATTGTTGTCGGCGGCGGTTTAGCCGGTCTGATGGCAACTGTTAAAATAGCTGAAGCAGGAGTTCCTGTTGAATTGTTTTCACTTGTTCCGGTTAAACGTTCTCACTCTGTATGTGCACAAGGCGGGATTAATGGTGCGGTTAATACAAAGGGTGAAGGGGACTCACCTTGGCAACATTTTGATGATACGGTTTACGGCGGCGACTTTTTAGCAAATCAACCGCCTGTTAAAGCAATGTGTGAGGCGGCACCAGGAATTATTCACTTATTTGACCGAATGGGTGTAATGTTTAATCGTACATCTGAAGGACTTCTTGACTTTAGACGATTTGGCGGAACACTTTACCATCGTACTGCATTTGCCGGGGCAACTACCGGTCAACAGCTTTTATATGCATTAGATGAACAAGTTCGTCGCCATGAAGTAGCCGGACTCGTAACGAAACATGAGTATTGGGAATTTTTAGGAGTCGTTTTGGATGACGACCAAGTTTGCCGCGGGGTTGTTGCCCAAGATTTACGAACAATGGAAATCAAAACGTTTGCGGCTGATGCAGTTATTATGGCGACTGGCGGACTTGGTATGATTTTTGGGAAGTCAACGAACTCAATTATTAATACAGGATCTGCCCATGCTATTCTTTACCAACAAGGTGTCTATTATGCAAACGGAGAATTCATTCAAATTCACCCGACCGCCATTCCGGGGGATGATAAACTTCGATTGATGAGTGAATCTGCACGCGGTGAAGGTGGAAGAATTTGGACCTATAAGGATGGAAAACCTTGGTATTTCTTGGAAGAAAAATATCCATTATATGGAAACCTAGTACCTCGTGACATAGCAACTCGTGAAATTTTCCACGTTTGCGTTGACATGAAACTAGGAATTAACGGAGAAAACATGGTTTATCTTGATTTGTCCCATAAAGATCCACATGAGCTGGATGTAAAACTGGGCGGTATCATTGAGATTTACGAAAAATTCACCGGTGATGATCCACATAAAGTTCCGATGAAAATCTTCCCGGCTGTCCATTATTCCATGGGTGGTGTATGGGTTGATTATGATCAAATGACAAATATTAAAGGTTTATTTGCGGCAGGTGAGTGTGATTATTCACAACACGGTGCTAACCGTTTAGGTGCGAACTCATTATTATCTGCTATTTATGGTGGAATGGTAGCCGGACCAAATGCAGTTAAATATATTGAAGGTCTTGAAAAAAGTTCTGACTCTATTCCTTCCAGTCTTTATGAACGCTATCAGAAACAAGAAGAGCAAAAATGGGCTGATATCATGAATTTAGATGGTACGGAAAATGCTTATGTGCTTCATAGAGAACTTGGCGAGTGGATGACCGATAATGTAACAGTTGTCCGCTATAATGATCGTCTATTAAAAACAGATGAAAAAATTCAAGAATTGCTGGAGCGCTATAAAAATATCAATATTAATGATACGTCAAAATGGAGTAACCAAGGGGCATCATTTACGAGACAATTATATAATATGTTACAACTTGCACGTGTGATTACTCTCGGTGCTTATAATCGTAATGAATCTCGCGGTGCCCATTATAAACCGGAATTCCCTGAACGGAATGATGAAGAATGGTTAAAAACAACCATGGCAAAATTTGTCGGGCCGGATCAAGCACCTGAATTCTTTTATGAAGATGTCGATGTTTCGTTAATTTCGCCGCGTAAACGTGATTATACGAAAAAACATTAATTAAAGGGGAGGAATTTTTCAATGGCTGAACAACAAAAAACAGTGACTTTTATAATCCAAAGACAAGATACACCGGATTCTGCCCCTTATGAGGAGACATTTGAAATTCCATATCGCCCGAATATGAATGTAATCGCCGCATTGATGGAAATTCAACGGAATCCTGTTACAAAAGATGGGAAAAAAACAACACCGGTTACATGGGAAATGAATTGCTTGGAAGAAGTTTGCGGAGCTTGTTCAATGGTGATCAACGGGAAACCAAGACAATCTTGTTCGGCAATGGTTGATCAGTTGGAAGAGCCCATTCGTCTTGAACCGATGCGTACATTCCCGGTCATCCGTGACTTAATGGTTGACAGAAGCCGGATGTTTGATGCGTTGAAAAAAGTGAAAGCTTGGATTCCAATCGACGGTACATATGATTTGGGACCGGGACCGAGAATGCCTGAAACGAAACGTCAATGGGCATATGAACTGTCGAAATGTATGACATGTGGAGTTTGTTTGGAAGCATGTCCAAATGTAAATGACAAATCAAACTTTATGGGGCCTGCCCCATTATCACAAGTTCGCTTATTTAATGCGCATCCAACCGGTGCAATGAATAAAGCAGAACGTCTTGCTGCAATTATGGGTGATGGTGGCCTTGCCAACTGCGGTAACTCGCAAAACTGTGTTCAAGCCTGCCCGAAAGGAATTCCGTTGACAACATCAATTGCTGCATTGAACAGAGAAGCGACTGTACAGATGTTCCGGAATTTCTTTGGCAGTGATTATTCATATTGAAAATTTGCTGTTCATATATTAGATATAATTACAGATTTTATTTTCCAAACGAGAAAGACCACTCTTTTAAGGGTGGGATGAAAGTGAGTGCGGTACTTCAAGTATGCGAAGATCTACGTAGGTTTATCACATAAATAAACCATGATTTGATCGTGCCTATTATTGGAATAAATATGGTTGGTTGACTATAAACAAGTCAACCTTTTTTTAAAAACAGAAAACGAATGATTGTTCATTCATTTTGTACTTGTGGAGGTTTACCGTATGAAAAAAATAAATTATATTGAGGACTTTCAAACTTGGCAAAGCAATTTTGAATTTTTTATACCTATTAAAGTTCGCTTTAGTGAGACCGATATGTTCGGCCATTTAAACAATACCGTCCCGTTTATTTATTTTGAACAGGTTCGAATCGAATTACTAAAATCGCTTAGTTTCATGGAAGAATGGAACCAAATCGACAGTCATGTTATCCCGGTCGTGGCAGATTTACAGTGTGATTATATCCAACAAGTATTTTTTGATGAAGAAATTAAGGTGTATATTAAAATTCATAAAATCGGACAAAGTTCCGTTGATCTGCATTATATGGGAAAAAAATTAAATGATTCAATCTGTTTCACGGGAAGAGGAACCTTGGTTAAATTAAATAAATTAACCGGAAAAGGTGAAAAATGGACCGAACACGAAATGAATACTCTGGAAAGACAAATGAAAAACGTTGCTAGAATATGACTTGACCTTTAAGTAACAAATTTGACCGCCTATTTCTCAATTGTTCATGAGAAAGGTGTCACTCCAATCCTTGCCTGCACATATGATATGGTGACGATTCATACCCATCCCCGCGTTTTCTAGCTGGCGAAGGCAAGGAGGGTTCATGTATTTGAAGGAAAATGATTTCACTCATAAGCCGTTATTGACAAAACGAGAAAGGGAAGTTTTCGAGCTGTTGGTCCAAGACAAAACAACAAAGGAAATTGCCCAAGAATTATTTATTAGTGAAAAGACAGTTCGAAACCATATTTCAAATGCCATGCAAAAGCTTGGAGTAAAGGGGCGTTCGCAAGCTGTCGTCGAACTTCTCCGGATGGGGGAGTTAAAGCTCTAAACAATACCGGCTATCCATAATGGTGGCCGGTTTAAACTTTTTTTCTACGCTCATATCAACTGGAAGCAATTCCCCGAAAATTTCAACTCAAAAAGAAACCTCCGTTTAAAGGCTTTTGGTGTACTTTAATTACATTTACATTGCATAAGGAATAGCTTACGTTTGCAAAATACATCAATCATTCCCATACATAAGGAAAGACTGTTAAAAAGAGGTTCTATCTTGAAAAATGGTTGAATTTTTTCAATAAAAGTTAGAAAATAAACTATAGTTCTTTTAGATGTATTTTAAAAAAGTCAAGTGAAACTGTAGGGGTTTTCCACATCCCTACTGATGATTAGTTGAACCTATCTCTTTGTAAACTTGAAAATCTTGAGGTGGGTTCATCAAAAATCGGCAAGGATACCCCAACTTCAATCGTGTGTAGGGCGACAGCC
>NZ_JAJCHL010000066.1:0-19383 GCF_020554505.1 Caldibacillus sp. 210928-DFI.2.18 | reverse complement strand
GATTATTCAGAGTCCTCGAAAATGCATTCGCATTTTCTTCGTGCGATGCTTATTCAAGGAAGATTATTCAAAGTCCTCGAAAATGCATTCGCATTTTCTTCGTGCGGTGTCTATTCGAGGAAGCAAATCTGTTCTCATTGCGGGGAGGTCGGGCCACAGGACGTGGTCAGACATGCGTTGCAACAGGACGTTGCCGCTTTTAGCCGGCCAGTTTGACGTCGCTAAGCGGGCGCTCTGCGCTTTTCTTATTGCAATGTTGGTGGATCTGAAAGGGAAGTTTGAACGATTTTAAACTTGAACAAAATTGTTTATTGGAATGTCTAGGAGTCTGACCGACGCAATACCACAACTCGTATAGCTGCTGTATGGCATGTTTAAACCGTAAAATTAGCGATAGATTTCATATTATGCTCCAAAAGTCATCGGACAGACTCCTAGACTCCTAGGCAGAGAAAACAACTCTATACGTTGAATAGCTTTTTCATTCGTTAGTGTAAATGTAAAACGTGAATTTTCCGCAAAAACCATTAATATCTTGACGAGAAGCGACATATTTCTTGGGAAATAAACGGATTTTTTGTCGGAAATCAAAAAAATTCTGTTGAGAAAAAGAAAATATTGTCTCTATCCCACATTTAAGTCCAGTCAAAGGCCTCCACTTTAAATTTCAAGTGAATAAGGAAAATAGGGGAGCCGGGGGGTCGCATGCTTCCGGAAGTGCTCGATATCGGTCACACAAGCATTGGCACACGTATTTAACTTGTGTTCCATTTATAATCAATAAAGGGTAACCACCATTAATTGAACTTATGTATCAGAACCGGGAAAGTCTTTATTTCATTAAGCTTTTTTGGAGGCTCAAATCGAATACGGGGGCGAATATTTTTAACAGGAAAGTTCCGCCAACTGTAAGGCCAACCGGCTCATACATATTCAACAGGTAAAAAGCAAATATTGACCAACGCTTTAAAATGAAAAAAATGCTTTAGAACTTGTCCTTATTGCTTTTTTTGTGCATATTCTAGTCCTTATAATAATAAACTGTTACAAAATTTAAGAAATTATTGGGCACTTTGGTTCCGCCTCATTGACAAGCGAAACCAAATTCCCTTCCCATTACTTAAAGTAAAATCATTTCAAAAGAGAGTGTTTGAGGTGAGGAATCGTATTTAAGCAGCTTAGATGGGGTTAGAGACATAATGAAAAATGAATCCGCAGAAAGTATCTACTTTCTGCCGCATAAAGTTTTAAAAAAATAATACATAAATGATGCTAAAAGTACGTTATAACCAATCAAGTTCTAAACGAACCGTTCTTTATGCGGAGGAAGCAGTAATTCGATGGAGCAAGCGCGTGTCTCATTTCACACTTCTCACATCCAAATCAAGGAGGCGAGTGGTGTGCACGATTACATCAAAGAAAGGACGATCAAGATTGGGAAATATATCGTGGAGACGAGAAAAACGGTTCGCGTTATAGCGAAGGAGTTTGGCGTATCCAAAAGTACCGTTCATAAAGACTTAACAGAAAGATTGCCAGAAATAAACCCTGAATTAGCGAATGAAGTGAAAGAAATATTAGACTATCATAAGTCAATTCGTCACTTACGGGGAGGAGAAGCAACAAAAATGAAATATAAAAAAGGAACCTCTGAAGAGCCGGTTTTAGAGAAATAATTTTCACTTTTTACTTGTTGGGGATATCAGATGATTATAATGCAAGTATTTTCATGCCGATTTTAGAAAAATAATTTCGTTTTTCACTCGATGGATCCATTTCTCTTTAGAAGACCATGATATATAAAGATAGGTCTCCAACTTGGATCCTTATTTCAAATTGAAGCAGTCAACCTGTTAAGGAACACTCATTACCAGTGGATACCCGGGTAAAGAGGATGACTAATAAAGTCATCTTTTCCTAGTTTTTTTACAAATTGATAAAAAAACGACAAAAAGTAAAAAAAATGACATAGGTCCTCCATATTTCAACTTATTTATGGTAGAATATGCAATTAGAAAGCGTTTTGAACGGGAAAATTAAGGAGGATATTTTATGTTGGCCAGAGATATTGGAATCGATTTAGGAACAGCTAATGTACTTATCTATGTAAAAGGAAAAGGGATTGTACTGAATGAACCGTCAGTTGTCGCCATTGATTTGAATACGAACAAAGTATTAGCTGTTGGTGAAGAAGCAAGAAGAATGGTTGGGAGAACACCCGGTAATATTGTTGCAATTCGTCCGTTAAAAGATGGTGTAATTGCAGATTTTGCCGTCACTGAACAAATGTTAAAATACTTTATCAACAAGTTGAATGTAAAAGGATTTTTATCAAAACCACGAATTTTAATTTGTTGTCCAACGAATATTACAAGTGTTGAGCAAAAGGCGATTCGCGAAGTAGCTGAAAAAAGCGGCGGAAAAAAAGTTTATTTGGAAGAAGAACCAAAAGTGGCAGCAATTGGAGCAGGTATGGACATTTTCCAACCAAGCGGGAATATGGTGATCGATATCGGTGGCGGTACTTCAGACATTGCTGTTCTTTCTATGGGCGATATTGTCACATCCGCATCAATTAAAACGGCAGGGGATAAATTTGATTTGGAAATTCTCCAGTATATTAAAAAGAAATATAAATTGTTAATTGGAGAACGAACAGCAGAAAGTATTAAAATCAACGTAGGTACAGTGTTTGAAAATTCACGCAATGAAGAAATGGACATTCGTGGCCGCGATCTTGTTTCAGGCCTGCCACGAACAATAACGATAAATTCGGCTGAAATCGAATCTGCTTTAAGGGAATCGGTTGCAGTTATTGTTCAAACGGCAAAAAGTGTACTTGAAAAAACACCTCCTGAACTATCGGCAGACATTATTGATCGCGGGGTTATTTTAACCGGTGGCGGGGCTTTACTTCATGGAATTGATACGTTATTGGCAGAAGAATTAAAAGTACCGGTATTTATTGCCGATAACCCGATGGATTGTGTTGCAGTCGGTACGGGCATTATGCTGGACAATATTGATAAAATTGATCGCCGCAGTTTGATTTAAAAAAAGGCCCGAATAGCGCCAAATCTGGGCAATAAAATAAAAACGGGAACATATCCAATGATTAGCACTCAAAAAGATTTTACGCAAAATTAGTATTAACTATATTTAATACGTGACATTTAAGCGTAAATTTTTTAGAAAATAGGCTTTTGGTGTGCTAGCCGTTCTATGGGTTTGTTCCGTTTTTTATTATCCGAAACTGTTCATAACATAAATGTATAGCTCTTTAGGACCTGTTAAAAAATGTCAAGTGTTATTGAAAAATAATAATGTCCAAAGTGGGAAAATCGTTTATAATAAGATAAGCAAGGATTTTTATTTTGTTTAGCTAAACTGCTTTTTCAATATAAATGGAGCGCTAACACTATTTATTCATATATTTCTTAAAAATGGTAAGAGGAGTGGGGGACTTGTTTAGAGGCTTTTACACGGTTGCTTCCGGAATGCTGGCACAACAAAGAAGAACCGAGATGTTGACCAATAACATGGCGAATATAAATACGCCCGGATACAAGGCGGATCAATCATCTGTCCGTGCTTTCCCTGATATGTTAATCCAAAAAATGGAGTCACCTGATGTTCCGGGCAACTCAGTAGCAACAACTATGACGCCTGTCGGTCGGTTAAATACCGGTGTTTACATACAAGACATTACACCAAATTTTAAACAAGGTGACTTGACCCAAACGAGCTTGAACACGGATTTGGCCTTAAATCATATAACGATGCCGCTGAATCAAAATGGGGTTCAAGGCAGTGTCTTTTTTACCGTGCAAAATCCCGATGGCGGTGTCCAATATACGCGGAACGGAAATTTTACGATTGACGGAGCGGGATTTTTAACAGCGGCAACCGGACAATATGTACTGGATACATACGGTAATCCCATTGCCTTGGTTAATGATTCCTTTACTGTAACAGAAGATGGCTGGGTTCAACAAAATGGACAAAATGTTGCCCGCTTAGGAATAGCTTATGCTGAAAATCCCAATCTGTTAACGAAAACGAGTACCGGTTTATATCAAATGGACGGTGGGGCACTTCCATCTGCCTATGCAAATAATCAAGTCGCATTTTCGGTTAAACAAGGTTATATTGAACGATCCAATGTGGATGCGGCAGAAACAATGACTAACATGTTAACGGCTTACCGATCTTTTGAGGCTAATCAAAAAGTATTGCAAGCTTATGATCGCAGCATGGACAAAGCCGTCAATGAAATCGGAAAATTATAAGAAACTGGCGGTCAAAATCATGCCGTCCATGTTTGTTTTATCGGCTATACGATTAAGTTAAACAATTTTTTCCATAGAAATATATATGACAACTTCCCAACTTAACCCCTTTAAATCAGAGAAAAATGAGGTGAAATCATTGAATCGGATTTCAATTACGGCAAGCAACACCATGAACCAATTGCAAAAACAAATGGATACGATTGCCAATAATATTGCAAATTCACAAACGACGGGTTACAAAAAACAAAGAGCGACATTCGGTGAACTCATGTACCAGCAATATAATAACCAGCGAAATCTGGAAGAGGAAGTAAATCGGTTGACGCCGAACGGTATTCGGATTGGAACAGGTGCACGTGTTGCCCAAGTACAAACTGTTTTGACTTTGGGTTCAATCGTGCAAACTGGTCGCGCCTTAGACTTTGCTTTAACTGAACCAAATCAATTTTTTAAAGTGTTGGCTCCAAAAGGGAACGAAACGGCCGTCCATTATACCAGAGACGGATCGTTTTATTTGTCCCCGGTGAATGCAAATGAAGTCGGGCTTGTCACCAGTGAAGGTTATCAAGTACTTGATGAAAACAACAATCCAATTATTTTTAACAATAATTTACAAAATGTGAATTTGAATCCAAATGGAGAGATTGTTTTTTCTGACGAGGCTGGTAATAATGTGACTTTTAATCTGGGAATTGCTCAAATACATAAACCGCAAACGATGGCTCGGGTTGGTGATAACTTGATGACTTTGCCGGATAATATGGCGGAATTAGGTATAACAGAAGCTGATTTGTTGGAAAATCTTGCAGGAAATCTCCGCGGGCAAATTGGGTTAAAAAATCAGGCACTTGAACAATCTAATGTTGACATCGGTGAAGAAATGACGAATTTGCTACAGACACAAAGGGCTTATCAATTACAAGGAAGAGCGATCACGATTGCCGATCAAATGCAGGGATTGATTAATGGAATTCGGTAGATTTAAGATGATCATGTCTTGCCCAAAAACGGTTAAATGAAGAAATTTAATCGCTGGATTCGGTAAGCGTGTAGATTAAATAAAAAGATTAATCAATGGGATCCGGTAAGTTTGAGTGCTAAGTGCCCACATGTTTCGTTAGGTTCGGATTACATCAATGGGATTCGGGAAGACAGGGCTGTCGGATTGAATGAATTAATCACCCTATCTGTCAGAGTGAATTCTTTTATCGAGGGGATTGGACAGTTGTGGAAAATTTAGATGATCATAGAGAGACGCGAGAAGGACGAATTAAAAATCGTATAAGTGGAAAGAAAACCAAAAAAGACAATGAAGAAGAAAAGGCAGAAAAAAAGGAAAAGCGGCTCCGGACTCGGCTTATCCCGATATGGCTTCGACTCATCATTGTCCTGTTTTTAATATTGCTCCTTTTCTTTATTGGCGCCATGATTGGCTATGGTGTAATCGGTGATGGCAAGCCGACAGATGTATTTAAGAAATCAACATGGACCCATATTCTCGAAATTGTTAATGATGGTACAGGTTCAAAATGAATGAATTAACGGGGTTTTTTTCATGTAATGGAAATATATGAAATTGGGAGTGTTATTATGCTTGATATTAATGAAATCAAAAAAATTATTCCTCACCGCTATCCATTTTTAATGGTCGATCAGATTGTTGAACTGGAAGAGGAAAAGCGGGCAGTCGGTATTAAAAATGTTACGATCAATGAGCCGTTTTTCCAAGGTCATTTTCCGGACTACCCGGTCATGCCCGGTGTCTTAATTGTGGAAGCATTAGCTCAAGTTGGTGGAGTGGCGATGTTAAAAAAAGAAGAAAATCAAGGAAAACTGGGGTTGTTTGCCGGAATCGACAAATGCCGGTTTAAAAGGCAAGTTAAGCCGGGGGACCAATTGCGTTTGGAAGTGGAAATTTTGCGGTCACGGGGGCCAATCGTCAAGGGAAAGGGAATTGCTACAGTAAACGGTGAGGTTGCATGTGAAACTGAAATGATGTTTGCCATCCAATAAAAACGTTGGTGTAGAAAAAGAAGATAGAGAAAACCCGTAAAGGTCCGATAATTTCGATTCCCCTCACTGATTAAAATTTCAGCTTATTACAAGCAATGAAAAGGTTCAAACACACAAACGCCTTCTTTTACCTTTGGATGAAATTGCCTAATTGTTATGCAAATTTTTTTTTGATTTGGGCAACCTAACATCAGACCTGATTTTAGGTCAAAATTATCTAAAGGTAGAAAGGAGAAAAGAAATGGATCGTTTCTTGAAAATAATTGGTAGTACATTGCTTGCATCGGTCCTTTTAATGGGATGTGCTAATAATGATGATGATAACGACCCTGCACCGCCGGATAATGATGTAACGGACAGAAATGACAATAACAATGGAACGGATAATAATGACGCAAATGATGATAACAATGTAATTGATGAAGATAACAATGACACAGGTAATGGTGGTAACTTAGACGGCGATAACAACGGTAATAATGGGGTCAATAATAACGGAACAAATAACAACGGCAACAACAATAACGGGACAAATAACACCCGAACAGATAATAACAATAATAACAATGGTACCGAAGATTTATTAGAAGATAGAAAAGATATCCAAGATAACGATACAAAAGATGAGTAAGTAGAATAAATAAGACAGGGGCAAATATGTCATCCCTGTCTTATGTTTATTTTTTTGAGGGTCTGCCTACCTTGTTTTTCTTTGTTCTTATTTCTTCTTTAAAAGCAAGTAATAGTTCATTGCCACTTAGTCCTTTATCTAAAAGGAGACCCAATAATTGTTCAGCATAGCCTCTTGAGCGGCTTAAAGTTCCCTCCAACAAAATGCTTACATATTCATCAACTACTTTTGAATTAATCACATTGACAAGAAAAGTTGCGGGATCATTTTCGGCTTTTGTAATGATTACATTGACCGGAAATTTGTCCTGTGGTTGGTAATTCTCAAAAACGGAAAAATAGGTTCGCTCAATAAAAAGTTCAATTAGCCATGTATTCTTTTCATTTTCTTTGTTTATAATCAAAGCATCAATGAAAGGAATTTGGATCGTCTCATCGTTTTTATCTACCAGTTGAAAAGAAATCAACTTAAATGTCTTCAAAAACATCAGCCTCCCCGCAAAATTCTGTTATTCACATTTTACCATGATAAATATTGAAGTACTAGTCAGAATAAGGAGTAAAATTTTACTAATTATATAAGTAAAAAATTAACTTGCAGAAAGAGCTATAAATACCATTTTTCCACTTATAGACACCATTTTTATAAAAATAAAGCCCATTTTTCAAGTAAAACATAGTAAAAAATAGGTAAAAAGCACATATAACTGGCAAATCAAAATTTTACAACATAATAAAATTGTCCTATGATTATAGTAACAAATTGATTGGAGGTGAAAAGTTGATTAACCAGGTAACATTGGTAGGAAGACTGACGAGGGACCCGGAATTGAAATTAACGCAAGAAGGGGTTGCCTTAACAAATATTACGCTGGCAGTGAATCGAAATTATCGGTCCACGAGCGGCAGTATTGAAACAGATTTTGTTCAGTGCACACTCTGGCGGCGAGCAGCAGAGAACACCGTACAATATTGCCAAAAGGGTTCGATCATTGGAATTATTGGCCGAATCCAGACGCGAAATTACGAAAATAGTGAAGGGAAAAGGGTTTATGTTACGGAAGTTGTTGCTGATAGTGTCCGCTTTTTGGGAGGCAGGCCGGCAGAGGACAAGGAAATCGCCGCAACAAATGCATAAGTTCCTTTAAATTCCATTAAGGAGGTGATTGCTGAAAAAAAGAAAAGGAATCATAGACGAAAGGGATCTAATTGCTTTCAAAATGCAATTACAGAACGATAATGAAAATGTAAGAAAAAATCAAGAGAGAAGGATTATGTAAAGCGAGAGGTTTTGGAAGTAAAAGACAAATAGACCGATGTGTTGCTTGAAGGATTTATGATGAAAACCTATGAAAACTTATGATTTTCGTCAAGGCCATGATATTGGAGTCGATTTGTTGGAGAAAGTTGTATCTTACAAAACTATAGACTAAATGGATAGTATGATACTGTCTTAAAAAGGGAGATATTCGTAGCAGTTTGAATTTTATAGTGTAAAGAAAATTGACAGGGCAGAATCTTTAACAGTATTGTAAACAATTCTGTGGAGGTGACTATGTCAACAAGATTTGAGAATTATTTTCAGCTGGAGGAGATGATTCAGCTTCTGATTCGAATTGTAGGAAAATCGAATGAAAAGATTATGAATTTAGAAGAAAAATTAAAACAACTGGAAGATATCGTAATCGAATCAGGAGAGGGAAACATACAAAATAAGTAAGGAATAAGGTTAAAAAAGCGGATGTAAGCAGAAACGATGATGGATGAACAACTAAAAAGTGATATGGATTGTTAAAAGGTAAATAGGACATCATCACTTCTTGAATAATAAATCTTTTCGGGGATGGTAAAGATTTATTATCAACAATGTTGCATGGAAAAGAAAACAGCAAGGAAATTCTTCATTCGGTCACTACTCTGACCAATGAAGCCCCTTGCCGCTCAAAAGAAGGAATAGAGTTAAAACTATCATACCACAGGTATAAATCAAAGAAAAGCACATACTTATCGCTACAAAAAAGCCACATACAATTCTTTTCAAAAAACCGGTTTTGGGGAAAACCGGTTTTTTCTTACAGAATAAGAAAGTATAAAAATACAAGTGAATAACTTGGGATTAGTTTTATTGTCTAGCTCCGGTCTCCTTGCGCCTTTCTTAGTGTGAGCTAGGATTTATTCTTTTGAAACAAAAATGCAAAAACTTGTAAAGTGTCCAAAAAACATTTAAAAAAATTGAAGGATTTTTAAAATTTTTGTCGAATAGTTTTCATAAAATCCCTCTAAAGATTTTCCTTCCTTCATCGTTTTTTTACTGTACTAAGCATCCTAATTTTTTTCAAAGTGACCGAAAATTCCGCTATATTCATTGAAGCCAAAATTTTGTATAATAAAAATGAAAGGAACGAGTTAAGTTACGTATGGTTTATAAACTTCCGATTTTTTGGCTCAAACCAAAAAATGATTTTGTTTAAGAATTAAGAAAGTATAAAAATAAAAGTAAATAACTTGGGATTAGTTTTATTGTCTAGCTCCGAGCGCCAGCGACTGAGAAACCAGCTCCGCTTTCATGTGCTCCTGTGCCATAGTAGACTATTCGAGGAAGCAACTCTGTTCTCATTGCGGGAGGTCGGGCCACAGGACGTGGTCTGACATGCGTTGCAAAAGGACGTTGCGCTTTTTGCCGGCCAGTTTGTACGTCGCAAATAGGCCCGACTCTCGCTTTTCCTTATTCCAACTTCAAAATATCATACAAATCTTCATCGGACATATCGGCGAGCCATTGATCACTTTGGATAATCTGGTCGTTTAACGTTTGCTTTTTCTCCAGCATGGCGTCAATTTTTTCCTCAAGCGTTCCGGTCGTAATAAATTTATGGACATGAACAAATTTTGTCTGCCCAATGCGGTAGGCTCGGTCGGTTGCCTGATTTTCAACAGCAGGGTTCCACCAGCGATCATAGTGAATTACATGGTTTGCCGCCGTTAAGTTCAGTCCAGTGCCGCCAGCCTTTAATGATAGCAACAAAATCGGAAATTCACCCTTTTGAAAGTTGTTTATTAACGTGTCCCGCTGCTGTTTGCTCGTTGAACCGTTCAAAAACGGCACCTTTAATCCGTAACGGGCTTCCAAAACAGATTGAATCATTTCCCCCATACCAATATATTGCGTGAAAATCAGGCCGCTTTCGTTTTGATCCATGACCGTGTCGAACAGTTCAACTAATTTTTCCAGCTTCGTTGAACGTTCGATTAATTCTTCGCCACGTGCCTGGTGTTCTTTTAAAAAGAGGGCAGGATGATTACAGAGCTGCTTCAGCATACTAAGCAATTTCAGCACATAGCCTTTCCGTTCAAAACCGGACAGGGTAGCTAGACGGTCAAACGTATCTTTGACGATTTGCTCATATAGGCTTGCTTGTTCAACAGTAAGTGGGCAATATTCCTTTTGCTCAATTTTATCAGGCAAATTGAGCGCCACTTCTTCATCATTTTTCGTACGTCGCAACAGAAACGGTCGGATGAGCTTTTGCAACTCCTGAATTTTTTCCTTATTATCTTGTCGTTCAATCGGCAGAACAAAACGTTGTTGGAAGCGGGTGAGACTGCCAAGATAACCTTTATTGATAAAATCAAAAATCGACCAAAGCTCAGTTAAACGGTTTTCCATCGGTGTGCCGGTTAAAGCAATATGATGGTAGCCCTTCAATTTGCGAATGGCGCGCGATTGCTTGGTTGCGGCATTTTTTATATTTTGTGCTTCATCTAAAATGATCGCTTCCCATTTTAGTGAAGAAAGTTCTTCAAAATCCAAGTGTGACAAGCCATAAGTTGTCAAAACCACATCATATGAGTGCTCACCGGTTAATGTTTCGATAAATTGTTCAGCTTTTAACCGACTTGCTCCGTAATGTAAGTATACATGAAGATCTGGTGAAAATCGTTCCAGCTCTTTTTGCCAGTTACCAAGCACCGAGGTCGGACATATGATTAAGCTTGGACCGGACGCCGGATTGTTCTCCTTTACAAGCAACAAATAGGCAATCAACTGAATCGTCTTACCAAGCCCCATATCATCGGCTAAACAGGCCCCGAAACCATATTGCCGTAAAAAATAAAGCCAGTTCATCCCTTTTTTCTGATACGGACGGAGCTCACCTTGGAAGCTCGTCGGCACTTCCAAATTCGGAATATCGGTTAAATCGGTTAAGGAGTGAACAAAATTCCTTAATTTCGGGTGCAATTCAATTTGAATACGGGAAAAAATTCGCTGATCATTGTCCTCATCAAGCGAATCCGGCTCCTCATTGTCGCCGCCGTACAGCAATTGCTGCTCAATAAAATCTTGAACCCGCATCCCTTCTTTTTCTGCCTTTTCCATAATCGATTGCATTTTTTTAATAAAAGCAGGGTCAAGCTTCATCCATTGTCCGCCAACATTAATCAGGCGGCGATTTTCCTCAACCAGTTTGCGGAATTCAGCTTCTGACAGATCGACCCCGGCCATAGAAACCCGCCATTCATAATCAAGTAAAGCATTCAAGCCAACAAAGGACGGCCCGCCGGAACTCGATTTTACCCTGGCCTTTAAGCGCATATTGGCATTTTTTAACGCTTCCCACCAAGACGGCAAAAGAATATCAATACCGAGAAGCAATAGTTTTTCACTGGCATTGGTCAAAAACGCCCAAGCCTCATCCTCCGTCAGTTCTTCCTTTACAATCGGGGGAGCTGAAAGATTAGCATTGTTCATTTTCTCTTGTTCACTGTCTTTGTAATATTCATTTGCCAACCAAGGAATCAGCCTTGCTATCCGTTTTTGTTCGGCGACGACTTCATCAAGATGCAGTTCCCACTTTTTCGGCAGCCGTTTTTTGCCTCGTTTCGTCGGGTTGAAGACAACGACTGTTTCCGGCTTCTTTACATCCCGCAATACCGTTGTCAGCTGCCACATTTCACCGTCTTCATGCGGTTCCTCAAGATGAAGTCCGATTTTAAACGGTAAGTCTGTCTCACTGGCGCCAATCCATTGCAAAAATTTTTTTTCATCAAAAAATAAGGAAGCATCGAGCCCGTCGGCAATAGCATTTTGCAACAAATCTTTTCGTTCCCGCCACTGTTTTCCTAATTTCGGCACCCGTGATAAATACGATTCCACCCCATTATGGAATAAATGTTGCACAAACTCCTTCATCCGTACCGGTTCGCCACCAACATCTTCATCATGATCAACAAAAAGCTCAGTCACCTGTGTTTCCCAAAATTCCGGCAAAAACTCATACCAAACTTGATCCGGAACTTCCCAGCGAAACTCCCCGTTTTTCCAACTTTCAAAATCCGGTTTAAAGCGTTTTTCCACAATGGTTTCATAAATAACAGGGGAAATGGCTAAGAGCGAGTTGGCAAGTTCATCAAACTCCCATTGAATAAACTGGTTAAATGGTTCGGTTCCGAATAACTCAAGGGTCTCAAATGAATCCAATAGAACACCATCAATGGCAATGGTTCGGTTTCCAATTTGAAAGTGCACGGTAGTCGCGTTTAATTTCGAGCCGTAAAAACTGCTTTCATGCCATTGAAACAGTGGGAAAGTCCAAGCAGGAAGCGGAACACCGGGTTCACCGTTTTCAAAAGCGTACAGAAAGAAATTTCCCTCTTTCAATTGAATACAATTAATTTCAAGCTGTTTCATTTTCAACATTGATTAACTTACCCCTTTGACACTCTTCTTGAAATGCTCGAAGTCGCTTTGTTTCATGCAAAAGTTGTTCAAAGTAGACTTCCCATTTTTCTTCCTTTTTCAACTTTTTATAAATTGTTCGCAGCTTTTTTAAATGGCGCACGGCCTCTTTATAGCTTTGTCGGTTTTTTTGATCGATTGCCATCTGGACTTTTCGATGATAGTAGGGAAGAAGGTATTGCGGTTCCTCCTTTTGAATCGTCCGTAAAATATCGCTGCTCAAATAACCAAAGTTGGAAAGTTGGGCAAACTCGATCAATTTACCGTACTCTTTCCGTTCAAAATAAAAGTATGATAATTCTCTAGTCGCAAAAGGATACATGGCAATTAAAAGTTGCTCATATAAATCGTATCTGCCCGTTTCTTTGGCAAATTGATGAAAGACTGTATCAATTGAGTAGAAAAATTTTTGCTTAAGCGAATAACTAATTGTATCTAAATAATCTTTTATATGTTCGATTAAGAATTGGGCTAATTTTGTAAAGCCGTTCCAATTTTTCCCAGCAAAATAATAATCCATGAACAGAAGGAGATAAGATAAATAATTGCTGCCGATATTTTTTAATAAAGCTAATGATTCTTCTACCCGGCCGGACAAAAAAAGTTGGAACATATAAGCAAATTGCCAGGAAGAAGCATTTGCACCTTTTCTCGCCGTCTTTTCCGCAAAATCAAGCTCCTCGTTTCGTAATTGTGGACGGGTAAATAGAGATTTCCATACATACCAGTATATTTGCAAGATTTCATGTTTAAAGGCACCTTCTAAAAACAGCAATTCCCTTACATCCAACCGAAGTTTTTCGCAAATCGGGTCATAGGAAAAAGGCATCGGACTCGGTAAATGTTTCAATGCGTTTTGAATATCGGCGTAAATAATTTCGAACAGCTGCCTGCAAGTATCTTCAATCTCCTGGTAGCTGTAGCGGCTCGACTCAAACCAATTCTGTAAATTTTGCAGAAGACGGACATTCACGACAATTTTATACAGGCTGTGTTGTTCTCTCCTTACTTTATACAGATCATCCCGATTCAATTTTTTTAAAATCATCAATCCGTATAAATTTACTAAGTATGGTGGTAATGATTTCTTTTTCAATATGTCATTTTTAAAAAGTTCATCTGTATATTCAACCCAACGATGATAATGATCACTCATTAAAAATACTCCTTTCCCAGATGGAATTTTCACTCCATTGTCCGGGGGTTTTTCACAATCAAACACAATCCATATTCTTTTATTATAGCAATTTAGGGTGAAGGAAAGAAGGGGGGACTGAATTGTTTAGTCATGATAGGAGTAGAACTCGGTAAATTGTATCTGATTTGACTAAGGGGGATTATGTCAAGAGTTGGATATAATGCCTAATTCCGGTAAGTTTTTAAAGTCTTCGCCGGAAAGCAAACCTCTCCGGCGAATAGTTGAAGTTTCCACGTCTTATTGAAAAAATTAAACGAGCATACCGGAAAGACTCATCTTTGGCGCCCATTCTTATTTTCAAAAATTAAACCAGCATACCAAGAAAGATAGGGGTAATAAATGCTTCCACGATTGCCGCAATGACCAGCAATGGAACGCAAACAAACACAAAGGTCTTTATACTATTCGTGGCACAATTTTTAAATGAAAATCGTGCATCATTAATTTTTCGGAAAATCCCGATTGATAGATAAAAAGCAAGGGTTCCGGCGAGGATGATGGCAGGGATTTCAAAGATTCCATGTGGGATGATCCCTGCGAACAACATAGGCAAAATTGCTTGTCCAGTCAATTTCATATAAGCAAACATAATCCCCATAATGGCACTGTTCATCACAATAATGCCGATTGCCGGTAAAAAAATTGGCAAAAACCCGGTTACAAACAATAGTAAGCAAGCCATTGTATTATTTTTAAACAAACCGATGGCCAATTCAATTGCAGATGTATCCGGATCAATTAAGTCTTTTTCCTCAAACATTTTCGACACTTGCTTCATGAGCGTTGTTACAAGTGCCTCATTTTTCAGCATAAAAAAATACACCGCAACATTGCTTAAGATAAACAAAATGAGAAGCCCGACAAATAATTTCCAATAAGATTGTTTAAAAAGATTCCATTGCTCAAGATAAACTTTTTTCAAAAAATAACCTCCTTACAACACTTCTTTTTTCATTATACTTGAAATTGCCCAAATTCATCCTTTTTGTGCACACATTTTAAAAATTTTTTGGGTTGTTGTTAACAAAGTTTTATGAGGGAGGGAATCGTGAAGAGTTATTCGTCAAACTTTAAAAGGCTGAGTCTGTCTAAGTAAAAAATATTGTCAAAAACGGCCTCTACCCGGACTTTTTATAAGCAAAAAAAGCGGGGTTGTCTATGTCCCCGCTCAAAAAATCAATGATCCATTTCCATTTGATTTAATAAGTCCTTCATAAATGCAATTACTTCATCATGCAAGTCCTCATGCTTTAAAGCAAATTCAATGGTTGTTTTGACAAAGCCGATTTTTTCCCCGACATCGTACCGTTTTCCTTCAAACTGGTAGGCAAAAACACGTTGAATTTTGTTTAACTGCTGAATCGCATCCGTTAATTGAATTTCTCCGCCAGCACCAACCTCTTGCTTATCTAAAAAGATAAAAATTTCCGGAGTTAAAATATAACGTCCGATAATGGCAAGATTGGAAGGAGCGGTACCGGGTGCCGGCTTTTCAACAAAGTTTTTCACTTGATACAATCTTCCCTCATGAGTTAACGGATCGATAATCCCGTATCTATGCGTTTCACTCTCCGGTACTTCTTGGACCCCGATGATTGACGACAATGTTTCATCATATTGATTGATTAATTGTTTTAAGCAAGGGACATCGTTTTGAACAATATCGTCACCAAGCAAAACAGCAAACGGTTCATCACCGATAAAATTCCGGGCACACCAAACCGCATGTCCTAACCCTTTTGGTTCTTTTTGCCGGATATAGTGAATATTAGCCAATTCAGATGAATATTGCACTTTTTCCAACATCTCAAATTTACCCTTATCGGCAAGATTTTTCTCCAGCTCCGGAACGCGGTCAAAATGATCCTCAATGGCCCGTTTCCCTTTTCCGGTAACAATAATAATATCCTCAATGCCGGATTCGACAGCTTCCTCAATAATATATTCAATAGTCGGCCGGTCCACAATCGGGAGCATTTCTTTTGGCATTGCCTTCGTTGCCGGCAAAAAACGTGTTCCAAGACCTGCTGCAGGGATAATTGCTTTTCTGACTTTTTTCATGATCGTTCCTCCAAAAAACTTTTTTCAATGATTGTGTAACCCTTAGCATATTCATTCGTCTAATTATCGGAATCAAAAGTTGTAGGTGGTTAACCCCTAAAAATTTCGAACCATCATTCCGCATACCGCTAACATATGGAAAAAATGTTTACCTGTATTCCCCAACACAAGTGGAATAAGTCGAAAATTGTTGATTGTGTTGTAACAAGCTCTATATCTTCAAATGCGAAATATGGAGTTCTAAAAAACCTACGTACAAAGTAAAATATTTTGTATCGTACCCATAGTCTCGTGCAAATCTTGAGTACTTTCCCGTAAAACCTTTTTGATGCTAAACAGTGTGTAATTTATACTCTATATTATACATAATAAATTGAATGATTGCACATTGGCTCCGGCAAAAAATGTTTAATTCACAGATAACTTTAGAGGAAAAAAGTCAATTCATAAACCTACCAATTATAGAGTTCGCCAATTTTAACAAGATTTTAAAAAAAGTCATATAATCGTACTTTTAATTTAGCTTGATTTTTTATATAAAATCAATTATGATGATGTAGATTGGAAAATATAGAAAAAATTATATTAAATTTTAAACGGAAAGTAACTCTACCTGTAATATTAAACTATGATAACTGGAATCTATTAGGAGGACAATTGCATATGGTGTTCTTTATTGTACCAGTGATTACATGCTTTATTATTTCACTCCTATTAACACCGTTAGTAAAAAAACTAGCAATTAAAATTGGCGCTACTGACCAACCAAATGAAAGAAAAGTTCATACGAGAATTATGCCCCGTTTAGGCGGATTGGCAATATTTATTGGTTTTTTAATAGGATGTTACTTGTTTGTACCAAATGATCTCCAAATTTGGCCGATTATTGCAGGCGGAGTAGTAATTGCCTTAATCGGGATTTTGGATGATGTTTATGGGCTATCAGCAAAAATTAAATTTTTTGGGCAAATTTTTGCCGCTGCTATCCCGGTTTTGGGCGGAGTACAAATTGACTTTTTTGCAGTTCCAAATGGGGAATTTATTTACTTCGGTTGGTTTGCTATTCCACTTACTATTCTTTGGATCGTTGCAATCACGAATTCTATTAATCTTATAGATGGCTTGGATGGACTTGCGGCAGGGGTATCATCCATTGCAATCTTTACAATTAGTGCGATTTCCTTTATGATGGGTAATCCACTGGCACCGATTTTAGGGGTTGTATTATTGGGAAGCACATTAGGATTTCTAGTATTCAATTTCTATCCTGCGAAAATTTTCATGGGTGATACTGGCTCATTATTTTTAGGATATATGATCAGTATTTTGTCTGTCATTGGTCTTACAAAGAGTGCAGCATTTTTCTCGTTGATTATCCCGATGATTATTCTTGCTGTGCCGCTGATTGATACGGCGTTTGCGATTATTCGTCGCTTTGTACAGAAGAAACCATTGATGGCACCTGATAAATTCCATTTGCATCATAATATGCTTCGTTTAGGATTTACCCACTGTCAATCGGTTGTTTTAATCTATTTATTAAGTGGAATTTTTAGTTTAGCGGCGATTTTATTTACAAGGGCGACGATATGGGGTGCATCGTTTCTCATTGTCTTGTTATTAGTCTTTATTGAATTAATTGTAGAAGTGACAGGTTTAATCAGTGTGAAGTATCGCCCGTTACTAAACTTTATCGGTGGAAAAAAGGCTAATCATCATCAAAAGTAATAATAATTCTATTTATATAAAGCTGTTCCTGAATACGGGGAACAGCTTTTTTTGTTGGCACAAATAACTATTACATATAGCAAAGATTTTTAAAATCCATCATGTACAATTCGTTAGCGTGATAACTGTTGCATTTTAAACCCACCTCAATCTTTGTATTTTACGCAGTCGATAAATTCTAAATAACATTTCACATGAACAAAGCAAAAGAATGTTTAAATTTGTTTAATTAGAATCAAAATAAAAGTAAAATCATATTGTGATGAGGTTTACTATGTATGTATTTCATGATCCGATTTTACTGAAAAAATTAATTATAGCTTTCCTTATTTCATTTCTTACAACGTTCTTACTCATATATCCAATCATTAAGTTAGCGATTCGATTTAATATTATGGATATCCCGAATAAGAGAAAAGTAAATAAGGTGCCGATTCCACGTATGGGTGGTCTAGGGATTGTATTGGGAACGACTTTGGGATTGCTTTATTTACGACCGTTTCAAGAGCATCTGCTGGAAATTGCAATCGGAGCGTTCATTATTGTTATAACGGGATTACTGGATGACAAATTTTCCCTACCTCCACTCATAAAACTGGTCGGCCAATTAATTCCTGCCGTTATTTTAATTTTTGCCGGCATTGATATTGAGCGGATATCCCTACCATTTTTTGGAGTTGTAGAATTAAGTGTTCCTCTGCGTTTTGTTATTACTGCTATTTGGATTATCGGAATAACAAATGCGATTAATTTGATTGATGGACTGGATGGGTTGGCTTCCGGTGTATCGACCATTGCCTTGGCGAGCATTATGGTAATGGCTTTCTTGGATGGTCGATTATTTGTTATTTCCCTTTGTATTACGCTGATTGGAAGTAATCTCGGCTTTTTAATTCATAATTTCCATCCGGCGAAAGTTTATATGGGGGACACCGGATCGTTGTTTTTAGGTTACTCTATTGCGGTAATCTCCATCCTAGGTTTGTTTAAGAAAGTAACTTTATTAGGTTTTATCATTCCGGTAATTGTTTTGGCACTGCCGATTTTTGATACATTATTTGCGATTATCAGGAGAGCGAAAAACGGTGAAAAAATAATGAATCCGGATAAAAAGCATATCCATCATCAACTTCTTTCGATTGGGCTAAGTCATCGCCAAACGGTTCTTATGATGTATGGAATCAGTCTCATTTTCGGGATTTTAGGAATTGTTTTTTCAAGAGCATCTATGGGGCTGTTACTGTTTGTAGCTTTTCTTTTATTTGTCATAGTGTACATCTTAGCTGAATTGGTCGGTCTTGTGGGGAAAGGGAGGAAACCGATATTACACTTTTTTAATAAACTATTCTCCAAATTCAGGTTGAATAATACATCATAGTAACATCGCTCTATGGGACAAAATGGAGAGGAAAATGCTAAAAACTGTCTCATTGACCGGCGCTATGAGACAAAATGCAGGGCAAGAGAGTGAAAACTGTCCCATAGGAGAGGCCAGATTGGATTCTATGAGACAAAAGAGCAAGAAAAAAGCGAAAAACTGTCTCATAGAACGGAACTATGGGACAAAGTCTAGTTCATGAGAGTGAGAAATGTCTCATAGGGGAGGTCAGAATGGATTCTATGAGACAAAATGGCAAGAAAAAAGCGAAAAACTGTCTCATAGAACGGAGCTATGAGACAAAATGCAGGGCAAAAGAATGAAAACTGTCCCATAGGAGAGGCCA
>NZ_JAJCHL010000065.1:0-19415 GCF_020554505.1 Caldibacillus sp. 210928-DFI.2.18 | reverse complement strand
ACGCTCTTTTTGGGCGACGAGACCTATTCTCGTCACCATTTTGAGGCGAAAAACTCCCTTTTTTGGCGACGAGACCAATTCTCGTCACCATTTTGAAGCCAAAAACGCTCTTTTTGGGCGACGAGACCTATTCTCGTCGTCATTTTGAGCCGAGAAACTTCATTTTTTGATGACGGGACCTATTCTCGTCACCATTTTGAGGCGAAAAACTCCCTTTTTTGGCGACGAGACCAATTCTCGTCACCATTTTGAAGCCAAAAACGCTCTTTTTGGGCGACGAGACCTATTCTCGTCGTCATTTTGAGCCGAGAAACTTCATTTTTTGATGACGGGACCTATTCTCGTCACCATTTTGAGGCGAAAAACTCCCTTTTTTGGCGACGAGACCCTTTCTCGTCGTCATTTTGAAGCCGAAAACGCTCTTTTTGGGCAACGAGACCTATTCTCCTCAACATTTCGAGGCGAAATACTCCCTTTTTTGACGACGAAACTCAATCTCGTCACCGACTTTGGACGAAAAACTCCTTTTTTTGGCGACATAATTGAATACCCACCGGACGTCTTTAGGATGCAAAATTCTAGTATATCAGTTTTTCAGTAACTTTGACCTATGATAAATATTAAATCATCTTAAAAAAATAAAACTGCCCAGATGGACAGTTTTATTTTTTATAGCTCTCAAATATCTCTTTTACCGCATTTACCACAATTTTTCCTTCTCCTTGGATACTTTCCATCATCATGGCGACAAGTAAATCTTGTGTATCGGTATTATAGGCAACAAACCAGCCATTTTCCTGCGCTTGTTCTCCTTGAGTTGTTTTACCGACTTCAGCAGTTCCTGTTTTTCCGGCGAGCGGTAAACCATCCATATTAGCAAGATGTCCTGTTCCTCTTGGGTTGGCCACAACTTCACGTAAATCTTCAGCAATTGTCTTTACTGTATTGGTCGATATTACACTTTTTTTCCAAACTTGAGACGGTTCTTCCTCATTTACTAGGATTGGTTTGATCATATTCCCGTCATTAATAAAAGCGGTATAACCAGCTGCCAAATGGACGACATTGGTTTGGACTTCCCCTTGACCATAACCGGAGTCTGCTAATAAAACATCACCATTTAATTTGCCGTCATTAGAAATTTGCGATGCTTTTAACGGATAGGTAAAAGGAATTTCTTCATCAAACCCAAATTTTTTCAGTCCGTCGATAAACGAATCCGCTCCAATATCCAATGCCGTTTGTGCGAAATAAATATTATCCGAAAATACAAGTGCATCCTTTAAATTCACAGGTCTCCCCGGGTCGGTTACCCGAGTGACAAAATAACCGCCCCACGATGAATCTTTCTGCCATTGTTTAGACGTGATGTTCCTCGTTTGATCAGCTGTAATCTTATTCGTTTCGAGGCCAATTGCGGCGGTAAACGGCTTCATAACCGAACCCGGTGTTTGCGGATAAACGAAGCGATTTAACAATGGCTGTAACGGATTTTCTTCTATTGTTTTTCTTTGACTTGAAGATAAAAACATATATTCATTTGGATTAAATGATGGGCTTGAAACCATCGCCAGCATTTCACCCGTTTTTGGGTTCATCGCAACGGATGTTCCTGCTTTGCCGTTAAATTTTGCCATAATCTCCTGTTGTAATGTACTGTCTATTGTTAATTGGATGTTTTTCCCGTTTTTCACCGGTTTTTCAGCTATTGTTGCAGTTGTACCATCCGGTTTTTTTAAATAGATCGAAGCGCCATTTTCACCTTTTAGTTGTTTTTCAAAGAGCTGTTCCAAGCCCCTTTTTCCAATAATATCCCCCGGTGCGTATCCTTTATTTTTTTCAATATCCTCTGCCGTTACTCCATCAACATAGCCAATTAAATGAGCTGCTGCTTCTCCTAAAGGATAGACTCTTGATTCTACTTTATTTACTGTTACAGCAGGAATGTTTTCCAGTTGAGTAACTACATCCGTTTGTGTATTAGGAATCTTTTTTATTGGTACAAAATAGTCAGGTTGAACCCAACTCGCATTTAAAGCCTTGTCAATGGATTCAACAGATATGCCAAGTATGGAGGCTACCTGGGATTTAATCTCCCCATCTTTTCCTTCCATTTGTCCCGGAATAATACCAACTTCATAAGCTCCTCCATTTATAGCTAATCCGTTTCCATTCCTGTCCAGAATTTCACCTCGAGCTGCTTTTGTCGTCTTTAATCCGACTCGATCTTCCGGTTCCATTCCAGCAAAAATAAATCCTGTATTCCAATTGACTTGCCAAGTCACTTTATCTTCTTTTTCAACTTTTACAAGCTTGGCTTTTTGTTCAAATTCTACAGGACCGGCTAACGTATTCATGGTAACTTTAAATGGGATGGTGGCAGTTTTTGCATCCGGATCAATTTTATCTTTTGGCTTTTCAAAATCAATTTTTAAATCCTTTACTTCCAAATCACCATAAATTTTTTTATAACGTTCAACAAATTCATCTTTTTTCATTATTTTCTTTGCTTCCGGCGTATGCATCTCGTACATCTTGGTGAAATTTTGATTACTCCAGTATTTTACATAAGTTGTAAAAACATCTGATGGTTGAGCGTCTTCACTTTTACACCCCGTTAAGATAATGAGGAAAAATAAACAAAGTAGTCGAAGTATTCGTTTATGATTCAAATCAATTCATCCCTTTCTAAATAAACTCTCTTTATAATCATATTTCATCTTTATTACTATATTATCAATTTCGTTTAGGGATAATTTAGATAACAGATTGGGAAAAGATTATGAATAAATCTCATAGCCAAAATTGACCATTAAGAAATTTATAATTGATATAAATTTGTTGAGTGGTATTATCTTTTATATTATAACATTTCTTACGGTTTTCACCGATATTTTTTACATTCGATTCACATAGTTAAACAACCACAGTAACATCCACTGTGGTTGTAGGTAAAGGAAAGATAATTTTGCCATTTCTACTTGTTATCGACACCCTTAACTTCAATCATTCCGGCATCATCTGTTCCATTTCTTTTAGTGCAGCATTGAGTAATGGTAATTGTTGAACAGGGAGAAGTTGAATGTTTAGTTTTTTTGCAATTGGATTAAGTAACCTAGCCATCTCCTCTTTCACCCAAATTTCTCTTGGAATTGCTTTTATTCTTTTCACTAATTCAACTAATTCTTTCTGAACGGTTTCAGTAATATCGCCATCTTTTCCAATCATGTTGTAATAGACAATCAACTGATTTTTCCGCTCCACTGAAAGAATGACTCTGGGTAAATACGGACGTTCATCTGGTTCATCCTGTGTAGGAAAATTAATGTATTCACAATCAAATTCAAGCGGCGTATTGTATCTTTTAAGCGAATGTTTCAAATGCTGCAGTTCGAGTTCATTAACATATAATGGAATTTCATCTTTTTTCGTTACATCATTTGAAGCAGCATCATATTCTTCTTTATCAAAGGTGTATAACATATATGATCTTCCTGCAAGATTATCTTGATCCATATTCTTTGTATATTGACTAGCAAAGATAACTTCATCTAAAATGAACGACAACAACTGAACTTCTTCCCCATCCAGAAACCATGGATAATACCCCGGTTTAAAACTTCGAAACATGGGCCACTGATTTTTCCCACGATAGGACCGACCATGTTCTTTTAGAAGTTGATAATCTTCATCCTCCAATTCGCCCCGATCAACCAAATTTAAAGTCAAACTATTTTGTTTAAAATATTCCTTTTCATCATTTATGTTCCCTGTCATAAGCCGGTTCAAATATGTATAACCTTCTTCACCAATAAAAGCGACAAGACCAAATTCCATCCCAGCCCCTCCCATTACAGAGCAATAAATTAATTCCTCTGTTTCGGGATCTTTGACGACAATAATCTGATCATCATCCATCCATTTCCATGGTTGTAGTTTTTTAAATTCCTCTGCCAAATCGAGTAATTCAGACCAATCATCATCGTAATTTTCAAAGGATTGCGGCAGCCAGTTCTCAAATTCGTTTGCTAAAGATTGATTGATTTCATTCATTAATGATTTTCCGTCAATCTCTTTTATTACAACATCATCAAATATAGACTCCCCACGGCTATCTTCTTCAGGAGCCAATCGCATTACTTTTGTACATCTGGGGTAAAATATGTCGTTTTCTTCAGGAATTATTTTCTCTAAAACAATGTCATGTTCCCAATTATCGCCGAAATCATAAACGTACAAAACACGATCTTTTTCATTTTGAAATATTTCTTTTAAAATTACTTTTTTCTCATCATAATCATAACCAAAACCAAAACTAAAAACTTGATTTTTTTCCTGATTCATTGGACCAATTGTAATTAAATGATTAGTCGATGTACCAGCCGATCTTTTTATATCGAAGGAATGTAAATGATAGTCCTCCCAATCGAAGGAATTTTGGATAATCCTATGTAAGTCATAAAATGTCATGGAATCTCTTACTTCTACTCTCCGCCAAATGGGAGGTTTGATATATTTCAATGTAATTTTTAGTTGATAGATCATATACTCAACACCCTTTTGAGTTAAATTTTATATTTTTTCACCGATTAAAATAATTTTATACGTACATTATAGCAAAATTATTGGGGAATGGGGATAGGTTTTAAGTCAATAAAAAATTAATGAAATACGTGTACTTGTCCAGGTACGTTGAGATAAACCTATTAGACTAATTAGGTATGGTGTCAGGAAAGTAACCTAACCTCATTGAAATTTTACATTACTCTAGCGGCCGCGAACCGGTTCATCATCCCAGTTTTTGACATTAAGAGAAGGTTCTTGTTGTTTTGTAGTCATCATATCTAATTAAATGTTAAAATCCTATAGTGGAAAATGAGGAAAGGTACTTGACCTAATTTTTGACATTGGGGCAAAGGTTTCTCTCTTTTGTCAAAAGAAAACTCGGCGATTGCCGAGCCTTTAGGCGAGAACAGAACCGTAGTTCAGCGAAAAAACATTTTCGCTTGCGAGGTAATGCTACCGAAGTCTTTCAGTGCACTTATGCGTTAGGAAAGTAGAAATCGAAAAATTTATACTTTCCTGGCTAAAAAAACCTTCCACCGAGCGATTCGGGGAAGGCATTTTTATTTTTTTATTCCTCAATATCCAACCATTTAAATTCATAAGCAGAAACTACCGGTTTATTTGGTTCACCCGTTAGTTTCGGATTGACGAGTTCAGCCCGTGCATTTTGATAAATTGGGGCAATGGCGGCATCATCAAATAAGATTTTTTCTGCTTTCACAAAGTTTTTATAACGTGCTTCATTGTCTGTTGCTAGCGTTGTTGAAGTTTCCGAAATTAATTGATCATATTCCGCATTGGAGTAACCCATTTTGTTATTACCACTATCAGTTGTGAACAGACTCATAAATGTATATGGATCTTCAAAATCCGGACCCCATCTGGAAACTTCCATTTGGTAATCGCCTGCGTCTTCCAAGTCAAGCCGTTGTTCTTTCGGTACTTGTTTTATAGTAACTGTCAATCCCGGTAAGTTTGTTTCCAATTGGTTGGCGATATACTCAACGATAGATTTCGTTGCCTCATCATCATCTGCTAGTAACTCAAGTTCAACTTTATCTTTTCCAATTTCCGATAGACCTTTTTTCCAATACTCTTGGGCCTTTGTTTTATCAAAAGTAACAAGATCACCGCTTACCTTACGAAAATCTTCTCGTGACTCAGGCATGGAAACAAATCCGGTTGGAACTAGTCCGTTTGCAGCAATCGAACCATCATTTAAAATTTCAAGAACAATCGCTTCTTTGTCAAATGCACGACTAATAGCAGCCCGAATATTCTTGTTTGCCAATGCATCATTTGCTTTTTGATTGAATTTAATAAAATATACAAAGGTATTTGGTATGGTTACAAAATCATCGTTGCCGGAATATTGGTCAACCAAATCAGAAGTTAAATTTACGCGATCGACACTGCCTTCTTCATATAAGTTGGCTGCCGTTTGTGGGGCTTTCACCACATCAAAGTGAATTTTATCCATCTGTACAGTGTCAGCATCCCAATAATTGTCGTTCTTTACCAATTCCCATGAATCACTAGTACTTGTCCAGTTTGTTAATTTATAAGGACCACTTGCCAATAATGTATCCGAACTTGTCGCAAATTTATTGCCTTGTTCTTCTACAAATTTTTGGTTCAATGGGAATAGCGTACCAAAGGAAGTTAAGTTTTCAAAATAAGGTGTCGGGTTTTCCAGTTCTACAACTAATGTAAAGTCATCTTCCGCACGTACACCTAATTGATCGGGGGACATTTCTCCATTGCTGATGGCAGTGGCGTTTTTGATAACATTATTCATTAAGTATGGACCATATTCGGATCCAGTCGCAGGATCAATGGCACGTCTCCAAGCATAAACAAAGTCATTTGCTGTAATCGGGTCACCATTTTCCCACTTGGCATTTTTGCGGATTTTAAACGTCCAAGTTAAACCATCTGCACTGACTTTATGATCTGTCGCCAATTCCGGAACAAGTTTTCCATCTAAATTTAATCGATACAAACCGCCCATTGTACTTCTTAAGAATGCAAATGAAGATTCATCTGTTGCAAGGGCTGGATCCATCGTAGGAATGTTTTCTTTGTTTACAAAATTGACGGATTTTTCGCTGCTAGCCTTATCTTGTTTTGTACTGGGGGAATTTTCCTCTCCACCGGATGTACAAGCACCTAAAAATATAATAATGAATCCGATTGATAATAACATGAATAAACGTTTCAATCTCATTGATGCACCTCTATGTTTAATTATTCCTATCTATATAGTTGGATTTAATTGTTATTATAACGCTATAATTTTCTTTAGTAAAGAGATGAAGCGAATTTTTTAATAGGAATAGAATTCATAATAATAGAAACTCTATTATGTATTTTATAAATCTGGTAGTACCCATATATCTTCCATTCGGCGATCACAAATGCTTTAGGTGAACCAACAAACGGCAACAGGTTTCACTGCTAATGTTTAGGATGACTAATAGTGTTAAAAATGTTATATTCGGAATAAGTTTTTACTTATATTAAATTCAGTTTCATGGGAGGATGAATCATGACGAAACATAAGATATATACAATGAGTGTTGCAAGTGTGTATCCCCATTATATTGCGAAAGCTGAGAAAAAAGGTCGTACAAAGTCAGAAGTTAATGAAATTATTTGTTGGTTGACAGGATATAGCCAGGAACAGTTAGAAGAACAACTGGAAAAACAGACTGATTTTGAAACCTTTTTTGCAGAAGCTCCGCAATTGAATCCTGCACGAACTTTAATTAAAGGTGTAATCTGTGGCGTTCGAGTGGAGGAAATAGAGGAACCAACAATGCGAGAAATTCGTTACTTAGACAAGCTAATCGATGAGTTAGCAAAAGGGAAATCAATGGAAAAAATTTTACGTAAATAATGTTGAACGATAAAATTATGGTACTAATCTTAATTATATCGGACGCAAGCGGGCAGCACGTCCACCACCTATCTTTTTTGTAATCTCGTGGGGTCTTACTGCCCGTTAAGGTGGGCTAAAAAGCGACTTCCTTTTTAACAATCGTAAAACCATTAACTATTTAAAACAAAATAAAAATTTCTAGTCCTAATTAGTTGAGATGCTCAAATTGACAAATCAACTGAGAAAAATTTAGGAAGTTCTTTTTCATGCTTATCGAGCATAATCTGTTCTGGCTTGATGCCTTGCTCACAAAGTACTTGAATGTTCTGCACAAGGAACTCGTCGCTACCTACAACATAGAAGAACCCTTCCTTGTCTTCAGCAAAATTTTTCACTTTTTCATAATAGTCTTTACGGTTATCGACGAACTGTGCCGTGAAATTCTTGTCAGGAGCGGATGTAAAAATATTTGTGAATAAAAAGTCCTTTGTTGAATCAATGTTCAGGGAATGAATTTGATTAACATTGTCAGCACATTTGAAATATTCAAGTACAAGCGGTCTGAAAGTTGCCAAGCCAACACCTGATGACAACAGGTATACATTTTTATCTTCCCTTTTAAGCGGCACATTTGTATGAGTTTTAAATATGGCAACTTCACTGCCTACATCAAGATTTCCTAAAATAGTTTTAAACTCAGAACAGGGCTTTCTGAATCGTGTTGTAATACCAATTGCACCTTCAGACGTTAAAGTCGAAATGGACATATGACGGACGAGACTGCGGTTTGGTTTATCACCAGCATTGAAACCTTCCAGTCCGAGGTGCGTGTGTGAACCTTCCTCCCATGTAAAATCTTCCGGAACGTCGAGCAAGTACGTTTTTACCTCGGGTGTTTCCTCAATAATTTTATTTATTTTCGTCCAATAAATTTGCATGGTATATTCTCCTTACTTAATTAATGTGTTATTAACAAATATACTATAATTGATAACAATTATCACTTAAAAAGTGGATCGTTTCAGAAAATGATCTGGTTAACTTTACTAATAATGTATTTAAATATTCCTTTTCCTTTAGGTACAAATCCTTTCATAATTTGGCTTTTCTCCGGTTAAGTAGTTTCAGTTAGTTATACTCTCGTTTGTTTGGAAAATAATTTTTTATATGTTGTTATATAAGATTAATCGAATAAAGTTGAATGGGCCAAATCCCAGTTTTCCAGCCGGATCTTCAATATAGCATCAGTTAGTTCAATATTTTTATCAATTCAATTTCGTCTCTGATTGGGATACCATCATTGCCCATTAACGGAATCTCTGGTTTTATCTCCCTTGCTTTCTCCACTGCATTAAGAAAAATTTGGGACAAAATAAAGCCCCGTTTTTGATAAAACTTTAATGCTCGTAAGTTATCGTTTGTTGTAACCAGTTTAAGTAGTTTACACTTTTCCTTCAACGCTAGCTTTTCTACCTCTCGAACTAATGAGGTACCGATGCCTTTCCCTTCCTCTATGCTATCTAAGGAAATAATTTCACATTCGTTATCTTTCATAATGTAAGTAATTAAGCCAATGATTTCATCTTCACCATTTACAACAGCAAAACCATCTAACTTACTGCAATCATAAACCCCACTGGAAATAACCATTTCTGAACTACCCCAATGCAACTTGAAAAAATCTATAATTTTATTTTTCGGCAAATCATCAGTTGTGTACATTTTCATAATAAACCACCTCTTTGCCTTTATTTTACTAATAATGACTGGAATTTGGCTACAAGTCTCCCTTAAAACTCCTTATATTGAGATTTTCAGAAGAACTTCCCAGCCGTCCCTTTAATACCGTTTTTCACCATAGGTCTGAATGATAAAGTAAAACAGCACCCACAATGATAAAACAAATAAATAAATCAAAAAAGAATAATAGGTGTTATATCCATTCTGATAGTGAAAGATCCCCAAGAACACAAATAGCCGCTCAAACGCAACACTTACAAATGCCCAAATCAAAATATACAATAATGTAAAACGAGGCTTTATGCGAAAGAGGTTCAAGAGATAAAAGAATAAATAGCTGTATGGTGCATACACGGCATGTGATAAAAAATCCATAAATTCAAAGGAAGAGCTGTCATTGATTTCATAATAACTAACCGGGAGCACACTTAATGTATGATCGTGTAAAAATCCAAAAAACATGCAACACAGGAGGTACAGGCAGGTGTTCTTTTTCGTAAAGCGCTTTGGCAGCAAAAACACGACTACAATTCCAAAGATAAGCGAAATGATAATACTCCACTCGTTCGTATTAAAATCGTGGTGAAAAAATTCACTCATGTTTTTTTATTCTCCTTTGTCCAACCCAATAAACCATCGGCCGATCTATAGTGTTAGAAGAATAAACACTCCATACATAAGGGCAGAAGAAAATTGATTCCATCTTCGGTACGTTAAGAGATCTGCCCACAAATAAATCCGGTCGGCCAAGCAAAGAAAAATTAAGATAAGTGCAGTTAATACACTCCGCCATTTCGCTTTCAAATTAGAATTGAGTACACATACGGCCAAAAGAATCGGTAAAGGTATCACAATTGAACGTGAAATATACATGGCAAAAGAACCTTCCACTTTTCTGGTGAGCGGAACCCATTGAAAATTGACATCAAGAATGGTGAATAGGGTAATCGTTATTATTTCAATTAGGAAGTATAAAAAAAACATTTCAGTAACAGTTAACCCTTTGGGAACGAGAACGAATACAATCAGAACGAACCAAGCTAACAATGCCAGAATTGCGAGGGACATGGCAATCATCATCCTTATAAAAAAGTTGATATATTTGTATGATTCCCTAAAAACCATGATAAAATTTACCATGTACAGTCATTATTGTTAAACATAACGCCATTTCCATTCAAAACTATCCTATAAAAGATTTCAAAATTTTGACTTCCCTGTTCGTATAATAATCTCTACAAAAAAAGAGCATATCTCCTACTTGTAAGATAGCACCCTTTCGTTTAAAAATATCTATATTGTTTTTAGATGAGATGAGTATTCCCTCAGCTCCGCTGGTTCAAGAGAAACGTCTTTGTTCCTTCAATCTTCGCATTTGGTATAAGATTATCCATATCTTTTACATATTTTGATTTGGCTAACGATCCAGTTTCATTTTTAACCCCTCGTGAGTTGATTGAAATCCTAAACGTTCATAAAAACGTAATGCGTCGACTCTTTGTTTATCGGTTGTTAGTTGAATTAAATGACAACCGCGCTCTTGTGCTCGGTGAATTGCCCATTTGATAAGTTCAGTTCCTACTCCTTTACCTCGAACAGATGAGGCTGTTCGGACCCCTTCAATAGTTGCTCTCCATTCGCCCTGGTGTGTAATGTATGGAGTGAATGTGATTTGCTGCACACCAATCACTTCATTCCCTTGACAAGCAACGATTAACTCATTATTAGGGTCGGCTGTGATCGCTCGAAATGCTTTGATATAACTTTCTGGAAGTGGTTGTTCATAACGCTCACGCATTCTCCCTAATTCATCATCAGCAAGCATTTCTACAATTCTATCTAAATCTTGCTCAGTAGCTATTCTAAACTTGAGTTTTTTTTCCATAAATTCCTCTCCTTTGTTAACGAACACCCAACTTAACTTAATTATCTCGGTGTATTTCAAGAATTTCCTTTCGATAATCTTCAGACTTCCCTCTTGGTATGCTGAGTGTCTTCCATTCATTATTCCTTAGCTGTTTTCCAATATAAACAATCTGTCCGACATGATACGCATAATGGGCTATTTGAAAAACGGTGTTGAATGATGGGGGCAACCAGGTGCAACTCTAACAGAAAGTAAGCGCCTGTTCACCTTCATAGATTTCTTAATGCTCTCGGCGTACTTTTCTTCTGCTTTCCACCAAGGGATGATTTCGGTTAAACAACCCCATCGATTATCTTTATTCAACTTTCCACTAAAAAGGGGGAAGAATTCATCAGTAAATGTAAGTCGATTTTGGCTTTTTGAAACATCATAATAACCTTCAAGTACTAGGCTTTTCCAAATTTCTTAATAAATGTAAATCTTTAGGTATCAGGGGGTTCGTTTACAAAGTCTAATATCCCAAATTATAAAATAATCTTTTATCATCAAATTTTAAAATTGAACTATCTTTTGATAGTCCGATGTATAAAACAACTTGAACTCCCATAATTACTCAATTATTAATAGATCATAATCTAACTTTTGATTTTTTATTGCCTTTCTCATTTTTTCTAATGCTCTAGATTCAATCTGGCGAATTCTTTCTCTTGTTAAATTGTAAATCTGTCCGATTTCCTCTAAAGTCTTAGGCTGCCCATCTATAAAACCAAACCGAAATAATAAGACTTCCCTTTCCCTTTCTTTTAATGAATCCATCAGTTTTATTAAGGTATGATTTCGATCTCTTTTCATGACTAGAACTTCTGGATCGAGAAGGTCTTCACTTACTTCGTATATATCTAAATAATGATTTGTTTCGATGAAATCCATTAAAGTTGAATCTTCATCTTCTTGGGATACGACACTATCTAAGGAGGCTAAATGTAGAAAACGGTAATCAACCTTTTTCACTTCTTTGTATTGCTCCAAGTCCATATCCAGTTGACTAACAACCCACTCTGTATCGATACGATTAAACTTTAAAATAGACTGTCGTTCAACATTTAATACTTTATTGATCGTTTCATACATATGCACAGGGATACGCACCGTATAACCTTTATCAACGATGGCTCTTGTAATTTTTTGACGTATCCACCAAGTTGCATATGTTGAAAATTGATATCCCTTATCCGGTTCAAATTTATTAACTGCTATCATTAATCCGAATATTCCTTCATGAACTAAATCATCAAACTCCATTTTATGGCCAAATTTTCTTGAATACCCATATGCAATTTTTTCAACTAATCTCATATTTTTTTGAATAATTACATCAAGCTTATCAATTTTTTTATCCTTTTGAAACTCCGCAATCATCCACGAATTATCCCTAAACGTACCTTCTACGGTTTTAAGAGCTTGAATCTTATCCTTATTCCTTTCAAGATACATGTTTGGATCAAAATCATCGTCATCTTCATCTATTACAGCCATTGAAATTTTTTTATTTTCATTCATCTTGTTAACATGTTTAAGAAAATCTGTCTGTTTCATTTCCTTTAAATAAATGTTTGTATAACCCGTTTCAATTAAATAAGTTTCCAGTACACTAATCGGTATCTCCATTTTAAATTGTTTAACTAATTCAGCTTTTAATTTTCGTATATAAATAGGATCACTCTTTTTATAATTTAATAGAATTTGGTTTAATTGTGGAATGAAATCTATCCTTTTCACGGAATCACATCCTATTGCATGATCTTTAAATATATTTTAATATTAATTTAGAGAATTGAAAACGGTTAATGAGAGGAATGTTAAAATGTATAAAAGTATTCAATCAGTTCTGGATGTGAGACTTCAAGGAATAAATACTTTCAAAAAAACTATTATAGTTTTAAAGGGATTTCCTATGCACGGACTTGAAATAGTTAAGTTTCCAAAACTTTTCGAAACCCCTCTTAACATCGAAATATTAAATTTAGAAGATAAGAAGCAACAAATGATGGTTGAGGCTGTGCAAAAATTAACAGCATCCGAAAATATTTTCTGGTGTACATATGAAGAATTTATTGCTGTTTCTCGTGCCGCTTTGGAAAACTTTTATGACATTAAGATTTATTATAACAACTTATATTACCTTAGTTTTCCACTTATATATCAGATTCAAAACTTAGAAGAGGTCTATGAAAAATATTATGAAAATATGGAAGATCACTATTTAATCCCTGAAAACGTCGAACTGCTGACCAAATATTACGGAAATATGACCCGTACAAAAAACGGAATCTATTTTGTTTCCTACTCACAAAAAGAAGATGATGAAGAACCATTTTATAACACTGCCATTATTCCATTAGATTTTCCTAGAATAAATTATGCTGAACAGTATTTTGAATTATCCGAGGACGAAACTGATTTTCTTGAATTATTGGATCAGGCAAACACTCAAAATCAATTAACAATTACGTGGAAAGGTGATCTAAAACAGTTTCCGCAACATCGCTATTTAGAAAGGTTATCGGTATTGAAATATTTATTGCCTTCCCTGAAAATCTACCGTAAAGATCAAGAAGTTCAAAACACTCCGCTAGAAAAAGAGAAAGAATATATTGAAATTCTAAAAAAGTATTGGGACTATCAGAATTTTCGATATCTAAAAATGTATAAAAATGTCGATGATGTCGTTAACCCGAAAGAAGTTATGTATTTATCTCAATCTCAAATTATTCATGACATTGTTCTACAGGCTAATGCTGCTTTAGAAGGCAAGGATTTCCGGGATATTTTCGTCACATCGCCAACTGGTGCTGGAAAATCAATCATGTTCCAAATTCCAGCGGTTTACTTAGCAGAAAAATATAAAGAAAACAAACCATTAACGATTGTTATTTCGCCGCTCATTGGTTTGATGAATGATCAAGTTTACAATTTACAAAACAAGGATATTACTTTTTCAGCCACTATCAATTCCGAGATCTCACCAGTGGAAAAAATGAATATTATTACAAAAATCCAAAACGGAGAGATTAGCATTTTATACGTCTCGCCAGAAACACTGTTAAGCCGATCAGATATTAAGATGTTAATTGGAGATAGAAAAGTCGGTTTATTAGTGATT
Source organism: Caldibacillus sp. 210928-DFI.2.18 (assembly GCF_020554505.1). Taxonomy (NCBI): domain Bacteria; kingdom Bacillati; phylum Bacillota; class Bacilli; order Caryophanales; family Bacillaceae; genus Caldibacillus; species Caldibacillus sp. 210928-DFI.2.18. Next base: position 5,198 of record NZ_JAJCHL010000065.1, on the reverse strand, counting down.
GACGAAGCTCATATTGTTACAACCTGGGGAAAATCATTCCGGTCTGATTATTGGTATTTAGGGAATTACATTCAGAAACTTCGTAAAAAAATGAAGTTCCCAATTGCAACTTTTACTGCAACTGCCATTTATGGTGGTGTAGAGGATATGTACTCGGAAACTAGAGACAGCCTATATATGGTGAACCCGATTAGCTATTTTGGCTATGTTAAACGTGATGATTTGGAAGTGAAAATTAAAAAGATTAATAATGAGGGAAAAGGAGAAAGTGAATATTTAAAAGTAAAATACTTTCTCTTACATGAACGATTAAGAAGGTTCTATAAAAAAAAGAAAAAAGTTCTTGTTTACTTTCCTTTTGTCCGATTTATCCGTGACTTTATAAATTATTTAGAACGAGAAGCAGATCAAACATTAGTAAATTCGGTGTCAAGTTATTATGGAAGTATGAAAAAAGAAGAAAAAAATGATGCCTTCTTGAAATTCAAGAATGGCGATACTATGATCATGCTAGCCACCAAAGCATTCGGGATGGGAATAGATATTCCAGACATCGATATTGTAATTCATTTTGCTCCTACCGGTAATGTAGCTGATTATATTCAAGAAATAGGCCGGGCTGCACGTGATGAAGAGTTATATGGAAAAGCCTATTTTGACTTTTTAGAGAAGGATTTTAATCATGTTAAACGACTCCACGGAATTAGTACGATTCGTAAAACACAGCTAATTCAAGTCATGGATAAAATTCTTAGCATCTACTCAAAGGAAAAAAATAAAAAATATGCTCGAAATTTGTTGATTAGTTCGGAAGATTTTCGTTACATTTTTGATCGCAATAAAAATTCCGACTATGACAATGATGATCTGGATAATAAATTAAAAACGGCTCTTTTAATTATCGAAAAAGATTTTATTAATAAACTAGGATACTCTCCGATCGTAGCAAGACCGAGGAGCATTTTTTCGGTTGAATACGTAAAAGTAAAGCGCAATATTGAAAAAGACTTTATAGAGACTTACAAAAATTACGTAACAAAAGTCAAGTCGCTTATTGACAATTACTACGGTGGAATTTATCGATTTGACATGAAGAGCTATTGGGAGGCTAAGTTTAAACATATGTCCTTCCCACAATTTAAATATTATTTTCATCAAAAAGACGACAGCCTAAATATGAAGTATCTGCCATTTGTAGAGTCTGTGTTTATGATTCATTTAGACCTGTTAAATAAAAAGGAATATACATTTATTAATGAATTGAATGACTTTGCAAGTAGGTTACAAAACATTTTAAGCAAGTTTATTCGTAGTGAAGAGTTCTTTATCTTAAACGACCTATCAAATGCAGTTCAAAAAACATTTAATTTATCCAAATATCAAGGAGAGTCACTGGCAAATCAAATTATTAGCAGTTTGGTTAGTTTCCAAGATACGATCCGGAAATCACGAACTCAACGCGTCAATTATATAACTGTTAGGGAATTGGGAGAAGGAGCAAAATATAAATTATTCCCTAGTGCTGATGATTTTATTCGATTTTTAGTGGCACATACTGAAAAACTGTTAAATTTGGCAGTTATAGATCCAAATAGCCAAAAGTATGAATTGTTTTTAACAAAAGTAAATAAACTGGATGTTGACAAAACGTTTATTGCCCTAGGATTATTAGAATCAATTGATTTATTATTATATGAAGTAAAAGGCGGCGATAATCCTGAAATCTTTATCCGTGTCAACTCCCAGTTACAAATAGAAAAAGTACTCCATCAAGCAGATAAATACAACAATATCATTTTAGATAATGTTTATAAACGTCATAAAATATCTGTAGCCATGTTGACCTACTTATTCGAGAATGAAGTTAACTCAGATGAATTTTGGGATTACATTGAAGACTACTTCTTAGGTAAAATTCCGAAAGAGGTTGTTGAAATGACGAAGATGAAAAAATAGAAGTGCACCCATGAACTCTGGAGTCTGACCCTCATTACATATTTTAAAGTTTTAACATAACGAGGGACCAGATCCCAGAGCTACGACATCATTTCTAATTAAGCATTAAGCGTTAGTGGCCTACCTTTGAGTCTGTGACGAGGGAAACTTGGGCCACCCCTTTCTATTTAATTTATAGAATTGACCGGAAACCACGTTCTTTAATCCATCCAAAGTCGGAGTTCACCAAATTTTAGGTTTTTCTCCTTTGAATCAGTTTATTAGGGATTGTTTCAATATCATTGACTTTTTCCTTCGCCTAAAAACTTCCTATTCATGGCTCTCTTTTAAAGTTACTAGCAAGGCCGTTACTTGCCCTTTAGACTTTGGTAGGCGTATTAAGGACATTAACATGAGAGTTAAAAAAGCAATCGTGCCTATTGACATTGACATAGAATACTCCACCTTTTAGAACAAGATGTGCATACTTTTTTAATATTATAAAATATTTAATATACTTGTTTTATTCCTAAATTTTTTACTAGAGCGAGATATTTGTGTATTCTCGAAAAGTGCCCCTTGTACTTGGACTTGAGTTTTCCGGAATTGTAACCGAAATTGGCACCGGTGTAACCAATGTAAAAGTAGGTGATCGAGTTGCCGTAGAACCAATTCTTTATTGCGGTCATTGTGAATTTTGCTTGCGAGGCGACTACAATCTTTGCAAATATACAAATGCCGGTTTCATTGGATTAAGTGATGACGGTGGTTTTGCAGAATATGTGGTAACAGATGTATTTCGTGTACATAAATTGCCGGATAATTTGACACTTGAAGAAGGCGCACTTGTTGAACCGACAGCTGTTGCTATCCATGCCGTTCGCAAAAGTGGGTTACGGGTAGGTCAAACATCAGCCATATTCGGTGCCGGACCGATTGATTGGCTTACTAACACTCCTTGTTGCAAAAAGAGCAGGTGCTACAGAAACATTTGTTGTCGATGTTTCCCCTGAACGATTGGAAAAAGCAAAATCGTTGGGTGTCACATATGTAATTAACCCAGTAGAAGAAAATGCGGTAATAATCATTGCAAAAAAAATAATCAAAAAATCACAAACATTAAAAAAGGAGCATAATCTTTTCTATACGAAGGACTGCAGGTGGAAGTAAATAAAATTTTTTTAGAACTTGAAAGAATTGAGTTTCTTGGTAGAGAAACCTACTGTTGGAAGCTATAATCAGTTTCAAAAGGTATCGGCTCTTTTAACGAAGGACTCCCCTAACTTGCTGGACGATTATGAAGGGGATTCCTTTTTTTGTTGAAGGAATTCGCATTTTTTCTTATTTTTCCAAGCCCTCTTGAAACTTACTATATGCCTTTCCATTAATAAATTTTACTCCAATCAAATCTGTTCCATATTGTTGTGGTCTTGTATATCGCCACCAATTAGCTTCCAATTCCGAACTTCCATCCCCATTTTTTATTTCAGATTCAAATTGTGGGGAAATATCACCCATTAGGGACAATACTTCCTCATAAGTCATACCCCCTTCACCGGTTTTTGGGTCACCAATTCGAATCTTTTCGAAATTTTCTAAAGTTACATGTTCATTTAACAACAATTTTTCATCGGTTTCTTCTGCAGTTTTTTTCGAGGATTGGCAACCTGTTAAAAATACACATGCAATTACGAATAAAAATGGCAACACAAAAATTTTACTTTCTACATGTTTTAACACAAATATCCCCTCCCTTTTTCATTTGTATTTACTTATAATTATTTTAAGCGATGCAGAAAATCCCCGTCTACTGGATTTTTACTTTATATTTAAAAAGGCAACTGCACCGGTTGCCTTTTCTTTCGTTTTCATTATATTTAAGTGTACCCGAACTAGTGCCACAATTTGTATAACCGCTGTATAAAATGTATATATCATACGATTTGCAACAGTTTTATTCATATCAATACATAATCATACGCCAAAATTAGTTCCCCGTACAGACTTCTAGGAAAGCCTTCCTATTATTCCAGAGTCAAATTATTCATCCTAATACTACTTACACGTTGTATTCCTTTTCAAAAAGGTTCTTCATTCAACTTAATCGGTGTAATGATACCTTGTTCCCAGTCCGACCGAGTTGCTGCATATATAATCGCATCCATAAGCGATCCATCATTATTTTCCCATGCATCCCTTAAGTATCCTTCCTTCACAAATCCGGATTTTGCTAAAGTTTTTCTCATAGGTATATTATCATAACGAGTATAAGCCTCAATTCGTATTTTCTTATCAGGAAGATTAAATATATAGTCTTTTATCCAGTTAACCGCTATGGTTCCGTAACCTTTTCCTCTCCATTTTGTTGCCAGACGGATGTCAAATAAAGGAATCGAATCCGTTATATCATCTAGAATAATCAAACCGATCTTCTCGCCATCTTTATTCATCCAAAATGTTGCCCGCTCATCCTGAAACCAGCCTTTTTGAAACGATTGAATAATTTTATATTTTGACGGATAAGGATCACGATGAAATTCCCACGTATTTTCTATAAAAAAAGCAACTAATTCTTCCAATTCATCTTTTAAAGGTGAAAAAGTCAATTCTCCCATCTAACTATCCCCTTATTTTATATTTCTTTTTAATATTTTAATTCCTTTATACCATATTTCCAACATTTTCTGCATTATAATGTTTCAGGTTGCGGAAATTACCCGCTCCACTTTTCTCCTATTTTGTCCGCAAACTCCTCCAAATCATCGAACTTCACCTTAATTTTACTCATCGCAAGGCCTCACATTTGGCTAGCAATCTACGTATCTCTTTGTTGAAGGCGTTTATGAGTTGATCGCCTTGTTGATCAATTTTATTCTCGATATGATGAATCTCAGCTGCGATTTCTTCATACTTGTTCCTTGTTTCCCCTTCCCAATGATTTGCGTAAGAGCTATCTGCGGATCGATACATTTGTAAACTGCTATCGATTCTGTTTACAGCCTGATGAACATTGGAATGGTAGCCTTCTAAAATTTCCACCATCAGTAAAAACTTCCCGCGCTGTATTTTCCTTTCAATTTCGTCTAAAAGCTCCATAATTCCTACCCCTTTAGCAAATTCTTTATAATGGAAATTTTACCAATAGGGTAAAAATATTAAAATAGTTAAAATGTCATGAAGTCTATTTGTAAATCAAAGTATAAAAGACTGGTTCATCGCAGTTTAGTATGGAAAAAAACTGTCAACAATAATACTACCAATAA
>NZ_JAJCHL010000064.1:0-19914 GCF_020554505.1 Caldibacillus sp. 210928-DFI.2.18 | reverse complement strand
ACGAGCATTTTACGCCTCAAAATGGTGACGAGAATGGGTCTCGTCGTCAAAATCGAGTATTTTTCGCCTTAATATGGTGACGAGAATGGGTCTCGTCGCCAAAAACAAGCATTTCACACCTCAAAATGGTGACGAGAAAGGTTCTCGTCGTCAAAAACGAGCATTTTTCGCCTTAAAATGGGTGACGAGAAGCAAATCGAATGGTAGCGGGCATCCTCTTTCCCGTTATTTTCCTCATATTATCAATAAAAACTACCTTAATTTCAACAGTTACTCCAAAATTTCAAATTCCAAAACCGAATTTCAATAAACAGATTCTTCCAAATTCCAACAATCCCCTCGTAGCAACAAAACAGCCTCTATAAAAAATTTCGTGAAATATAGTACTAAATCGTTATTTGTATGACACGACAATTGTCCATTAAGCCTCAGTTTCCTAAAAAATGTTTTTTAGGTGTGAAACATAATATACCTATGCTATTATTAATTTAAGATTCATAGCTATTGATGAGGAGGAGGTTGACTTGCAGCAGCTTGATAAAAAATTTACCTCTATTGGTCATTACATTACTAAAATATTCCAACACGTTTTGAATTTTTCACTCATAACACTGGGAATCATTTTACTGTTTTTGTTAATAAGAGAATTGGTTGATTTTTTCCGCCTGATTTTCCAAAGTGATGATGACTATAAAATATTTTTGGAAAGTATTCTTATCTTTTTCCTGTACTTTGAGTTCATTGCGATGATCGTAAAATACTTTAAAGAAGATTACCATTTTCCGCTTCGATATTTTATTTATATTGGAATCACTGCAATGATACGGCAAATCATTGTCAGCCATGATGAGCCTGTGGCAACTTTATTAAATTCTCTTGTAATTCTCATATTGATTATTTGCAACTTTATTATTAATCTGACTCCGCGTGAGCGACCAGAAAGCAAATGGTACTTTAAAATTAAAGAGTGAGGGGGACGCAATGTCTGAAATCGTAATTAGACCTTCTATTGAAGCAGATTTACCTGAATTAATCGCATTAAACCATCTTATATGGAATGGTACAAACTCACCGGCTACGATTCATTATCCGTCGGTAACGGAATACGCTGAACATTATCCGCCCGGAAGTCAATTTGTTGCTGTAATTGCCAATCGGGTGGCAGGTTATATTGGCTACAAAAATCCGACCGGTTTATTGTCCAACAGCCATGTACTGGAAATTGACATCGGTGTGCACCCTGACTTTCAAAGGAGTGGCATAGGGAAACAGTTAATTGACTATATTTTTAAGTGGGGCAAAGAAAACGGCTATGATAAAGTTTCAATCCGGGTACTCGAAACAAATACGCAAGCCATTGCTTTTTATAAGGCAAAAGGGTTTATCGAACAAGGCAGATTGATAGACGAATTTTTCATTAACGGTCAATTTGTTGATGATTTGTTAATGTATAAAAAGTTATGAAACTGTCTGACTTTCTTTTTTGTTCAGGAGCTTTGAGATTTGTACATATTTTTTAATAAAAATATATGAAAAATTGCCCTTAAAATTGTAGCAAGAAAAACACTACCTCAAAAATGGAGAAAAAGCTAACGTTAAAAGAATGACGGGGGAATCGGAAAGAAATTTGATAATCAAACAGGAGGGGATTTCAAATGTACCAAGTAAATATTAGCCAAACTGTAAATGAGTTAAAGGAATTGCTGGATGAGGAAAGGGTTAGTCAAAATCCGACCGTTCTTGAACAACATAGTAAAGATGAATCATATCATACGCCAAGCTTACCTGATGTAGTTGTATTTCCAAAAACAAAAGAGGAAGTTGCGGCTATTATGAAGTTGGCCAATCAGTATGAAATTCCGGTCGTTCCCTTTGGTATCGGTTCAAGTTTAGAAGGGCATGTCATTCCTTATGAGGGTGGCATAACGATTGATTTTACCTTAATGAACGAAATTCTTGAAATTCGGGAAAATGATTTACTTGTTAAAGTTCAGCCGGGGGTAACGAGAACCCAACTAAATAAAGCCTTAAAGCAATATGGATTATTTTTTCCTGTTGATCCCGGTGCTGATGCAACTTTAGGCGGGATGGCGGCCACCGGGGCAAGTGGAACGACTTCGGTCAAATATGGAACGATGCGTGACCAAGTTCAAGATTTGGAAGTGGTACTTGCTGACGGAACTATTATCCATACGGGAAGTCTTGCAGTGAAATCTTCATCGGGTTACCATTTGACCGGGCTTTTTGTCGGATCAGAGGGGACGCTTGGATGCTTTACTGAATTAACATTGAAAGTATATGGAATTCCTGAGTACATGATGGCAGCTCGAGCCGTTTTTACGACAGTTGAAGATGCAGTAAATGCGGTTGTTGCCATTAGACAAACCGGGATTCCGGTGGCGAGGGTAGAATTTGTCGATGCGCATTCGATTCGTGCCGTTAATCATTTTGAACAGACAGATTACCCGGAAAAACCGACCCTGTTTTTCGAGTTTCATGGAAATGAAGCCGGTTTGAAAGAGGATGTAAAATTTACGAGAGAGATTTTGGAGGCGTTTCAGTGTCAAGAATTTATTCACGAAACGGATAATGCAAAAAGAAATCAACTGTGGAAAGCCCGTCATCATATGGCCTATGCTTTTATCCATACATATCGAAACAGAAAATTTATGTCCACTGATGTTGCCGTTCCAATTTCTGAATTAGCGGGAGCAATTGGGTTTGGAACAAATGTTTTGCAGGATTCCGGTATTCCGGGCGGGATTGTCGGCCATGTCGGTGATGGCAATTTTCATATTTGTATAATGATTGATGTAAATGATCCCGATGATATTGCCCGGGCATACAAACTGAATCAAGAAATTGTGACCTATGCCTTATCCCGTGGCGGCACTTGTACAGGGGAACATGGTGTAGGTATCGGCAAGAAAAAATATCAGGAAAAAGAACATGGCGCGGCACTGGTTGTTATGAGGAAAATTAAAGAAGCTCTTGATCCAAAGGGAATATTAAATCCGAAAAAAATATTTTAAAGCATGTTTCCTAGAATGGTCGACTTTTTCTTATGAAAGTCGACCGCTTAAATGTAAGGGGGATTTGACTCATTTATGAAGATAAAAAACTTTCAAGAAATCTATGAACATTTATTTGAACACTACGGTCCGCAACATTGGTGGCCGGCAGATACCGACTTTGAGATGATGATTAGTGCCATTCTTGTTCAAAATACAAACTGGAGGAATGTTGAAAAGGCCCTTGAGCAGCTTAGGCCTTATTTAACACCCCAACAACTTGATGTATTGTCAAAAGAAGAAATAGCTCAATTCATCCGGTCAAGTGGATTTTATAATCGAAAAGCAGAACGAATTAAGTCGTTTCTGTCATGGTTAAAAAACTATCATTTTCATATTGATAGCATCAGGGATAAGGATAAAAAACAATTAAGAGAGGAACTGCTGCAAATATCCGGAATAGGAAAAGAAACAGCGGATTCAATCTTATTGTATGTATTTAATACACCTGTTTTTATTGTAGATGCATATGCAAAGAGAATTTTTTACCGTCTCGGGTACGATTTGCCTGATGACTATGATTCTTTTCGCCAGCTTGTTGAAAAGGAGCTGCCGCAAGATGTGCAATTGTACAATGAATTCCACGCACTTTTGGTACAGCATGCAAAAACGTATTGCAAATCAAAGCCGATTTGTGACCGGTGTCCATTGTCCGGTCTTTGTAAACGGAGGGTGTAAAATGGTTATGTGAAATAAGAACTGGCTAAATATGTTGAATAAGTTGAATGGAGATTTGTGAACGATAATATAAAAAAGGTTAAATCTGAATGAAAAGCAAAACTGTCAATCGTTTTCTCTCCTAATTTTACCTCCCGTAAAATAAAAACTCCTAATAATTAGGTGCCCAAATCCTAATTAAAAGGAGATTTATCTATAAAATAAATGTCCATTAAAGGAATTACTCAGTGTAATTAATAAAGAAAAAATTTTACATTTGTTGGCTTTTTGAACCGATTTTGTTCCGCTTTAAAAAACCTCTTTAATTTATTTCCATGTATTTCCAAATGTATCTTCAAATATAGTTTCTCCTAAAGGTCTACGTCCTTTTGGTTGTTCCTGTTCCTGTAAATTGCTTGGCAAATCTTCCCGCTCTCCTTGATAACCGATGGCAACCAGTGCTTGAATAGCATAGTCATCCGGAATTCCTAGAACTTCTCTTGCCTTCTCAAAATGAAAGCCTGTCATCGGATGGGTAACTAATCCGCATTTTGTAGCTTGTAAGGCAAGAAATCCCCAAGCGGCACCGGTATCGAAAGCATGTGATTTATTTTCGCCTCTTTCACTGTTTTTCTTTGAAAGAATAAGGACTAGTACGGGTGCCTTTTTACACCAAGTTAAATTAAATTCACTAACAAAAGAATAAAACTTTTCGCGAGCCTCTTTTGTCCTGGCTATAATAAAACGCCAAGGTTGTTCATTATATGCTGATGGTGCCCAGCGAGCCGCTTCAAATATGGAAAGTAAAATATTTTCGGGAACTTCTTGTTCGGAAAAGGACCTCGGCGACCAACGATTGATAAACACATCATCAATTTCATGTTCAGGTTTTCTATAATTTTTCGCGTCGTTAATTATCACTTCTGTAAAACCTCCTCTCGTTATACCATTGACATTATTTTAATATATTTTTAATGATGATACAAAAATAAAAGGAAATTTTTTATACAACAGGAAACCGGGATTGCCCATTCCAGAAAAAATAATTGAACGGCGATAAGGGTTTGCCTTAATAACTTTCAAAGAGAATAAAATTGATATTGAATTTATCATTTGTGAACAAAGAGTTAAAAGGGTTGATAATCCATTCAAAAATTGTTGATTAATGTCGAATATTTTGTATATATTTTATTGATGGATGATTCCTACTTTGGTATAATTTACATTGTAAGCGTTATCAACTAGTATCCTACTTTATAAAACTATTAAAGGAGGAATTTTATGAGCCAATTAACCGTTCAATTATTAGAAAAGGTAGAGAAGTTTTTAACAGGAACGAAGAAGATCTACATTAATGGCGAGTTTGTTGAAAGTGCATCAGGGAAAACATTTGAAACTTATAATCCGGCCACTGGAGAGGTATTGGCAACCGTATATGAAGCTGGACCTGAAGATATTGACCGAGCAGTAAAAGCGGCACGGCGAGCCTTTGATGAAGGTCCGTGGTCACGGATGAGTGCTGCAGAGAGAAGTCGTTTAATGTATAAATTAGCGGATTTGATGGAAGCAAACAGCGCAGAATTGGCTCAATTGGAAACACTTGATAATGGGAAACCGATTCGGGAAACTTCGAATGCTGATGTTCCGTTGTCCATAGAACATATGCGATATTATGCCGGATGGTCGACGAAAATTGTCGGGCAAACAATTCCGGTAGCTGGTCCATATTTTAACTATACCCGTCATGAACCGGTCGGGGTTGTCGGGCAAATTATTCCTTGGAATTTTCCGTTACTTATGGCTATGTGGAAATTAGGAGCGGCTCTTGCCACGGGATGTACCGTTGTTTTAAAACCGGCAGAACAAACGCCACTTTCTGCTCTATATTTGGCAGAGCTAATTGAAGAAGCCGGATTTCCTGAAGGTGTTGTCAATATTGTTCCCGGATTTGGAGAAACAGCCGGTGAGCCGCTTGTTGATCATCCGGAAGTCAATAAAATTGCGTTTACCGGTTCAACTGAAGTGGGAAAACTGATTATGGAACGAGCTTCCAAGACATTAAAACGGGTGACCTTGGAATTGGGTGGAAAATCACCAAATATCATTTTACCGGATGCTGATTTGACGAAAGCGATACCGGGTGCATTAATGGGCGTGATGTTTAACCAAGGTCAAGTATGTTGTGCCGGATCTCGTGTATTTATTCAGAAAAAAGATTATGATAATGTTGTCAGTGATATGGTCAGTCATGCGAAAAGCATTCAGCAAGGTTTCGGTTTAAAAGAAGACACGGAAATGGGACCGCTTGTTTCTACTGAACAACAAAATCGTGTCCTTGGCTACATTGAAAAAGGCTTAAATGAAGGTGCAGAACTGCTGACGGGCGGTAAAAATCCGTTTGAACAAGGATATTTTGTGGAACCGACCATTTTCGCCAATGTCAATGATGAAATGACGATTGCGAAAGAAGAAATTTTTGGTCCGGTTATTTCAGCCTTACCTTATGATGATCTCGATGATTTAATTGCCCGGGCAAACAACAGTGATTACGGTTTGGCCGCCGGGGTTTGGACACAGGATGTCGCAAAAGCCCATTATATTGCCAGCAAGTTACGTGCCGGAACTGTATGGGTGAACTGTTACAACATGTTTGATGCCGCCAGTCCGTTTGGTGGTTACAAACAATCCGGGTTTGGTCGTGAAATGGGCTCTTATGCACTGAACAATTATACAGAAGTGAAGAGTGTTTGGGTTTCTATGCAATAAAAAATTTACCACCACTTGAAATTGGGCTCCTTAGTCGCCCTGTCCAAATATAATGAATGCCATCGGTTACGTATAGCCGGTGGTTTTTTTAGTTTTACACTAATTAAAAATTTATTTAAAAATTAATAAAAAACTATTGACATAAAGTTGCAAAGAACTTATAATTCAAAACAATAACAAAAACTTTCATTCAATAAAAGCGAAGAAAGGACACAAGTAGTGACTTATCTCCCTGTTTTAAGAGAGCTGATGGTGGGTGCAAATCAGTACACAGATAAGCATGAATTACACTCCTGGAGCTTCTTTTTCTCAAAATTTCCTTTGAGAAAAAGACGGTCGTGCACGGATCGTTATCCAAATGAGTGGTGAGTGTTTTTGCTCACAATTAGGGTGGTACCGCGATACATTCGTCCCTACTGGTTATTCCAGTAAGGACTTTTTTATTATCATTTGTTTTTGTTAGTAAAGTGAATATGTGAAAAGCAATGAAAGGACATGAGTAATGCTTGATCTCCCTGTTTTAAGAGAACTGATGGCGGGTGGAAATCAGTACACAGATAAGCATGAATTACAATCCCGGAGCTTCTTTTTCCCGGAAAATTTTCAGGGAAATAGACGGTCAACAGATCGTTATTGTCTTAAGTGGTGAGTATTTTTGCTCACAATTAGGGTGGTACCGCGGTTAAAAAATCGTCCCTGTTGTTCTTGCAACAGGGACTTTTTTGCTAATAGGAAAGTATAAATTTTTCAATTTCTACTTTCCTAACGAATAAGTGCTCTTGCGGCGCTGCTTTCGCCTAAAGGCTCAGCAATCGCCGAGTTTTCTTTATTATAAATCTATTCTTATCTAAAATTCTATCTAGGGGGAGTTTTACCATGAGTGAAAATCAGTTGGCCAAATTACGTGAACAAGTGGATCAAATTAATTTACAAATTCTCGAACTTTTAAATGAGCGTGGAAAAATTGTTCAAGCAATTGGTGAGGAAAAGAAAAAACACGGAACAAATCGTTTTGATCCGGTACGGGAACGGGAATCGCTGGACTTACTTTTAAAAAACTATGACGGACCGTATACGGAAGCAACGATAAAACATCTTTTTAAGCAAATTTTCAAAGCAAGTTTAGAATTACAGGAAATCGATTATGAAAAGACGTTGCTTGTATCCAGAAAAGCTCATCCGGAAAATACGGTTGTCAATATAAACGGGGAAACAGTCGGTGACGGTGTGCAACGCTTTGTTATGGGACCGTGTGCTGTTGAAAGTTATGAGCAAGTTCGGGAAGTTGCTTTAGCGTTAAAAGAACACGGGTTAACCTTGATGAGGGGTGGAGCTTATAAACCAAGAACTTCACCGTATGATTTCCAAGGATTAGGTGTGGAAGGATTAAAGATTTTAAGACAAGTTGCCGATGAATTAGAATTGTCCGTTATTACGGAAATTGTAACCCCGCAAGATGTTGAGTTGGCGTTGGATTATGTCGATGTCATTCAAGTCGGTGCACGCAATATGCAAAACTTTGAACTTTTAAAAACAGTTGGTAGTGTGAAAAAACCGGTTTTATTGAAACGGGGGCTTTCAGCAACCATTTCTGAATTCATTAATGCGGCAGAATACATTATGGCTGGCGGAAATGACCAAATCATTTTATGTGAACGCGGCATTCGGACATATGAAAGAGCAACGAGAAATACACTCGATATTTCCGCCGTTCCGATTTTGAAAAAAGAAACCCATTTACCGGTTGCAGTGGATGTGACTCATTCAACCGGCAGAAGAGATTTACTATTACCGACCGCGAAAGCAGCCTTGGCGATTGGTGCGGATTTAGTAATGGCAGAAGTCCATCCGGATCCGGCTGTTGCCTTGTCTGATTCGTTACAACAAATGGATATACCGCAATTCCATGACTTTATGAATGAACTGAACGCATTTAAGGAAAGGCTTGTTTAATGAGATTTAGATTATGACATAATAGGTATGCCCAATGTTTCATGGTATGTGTGGGGCGGAAACTTTCCATCAAACCGCCCTATCCGTATCATTGTGCAATATGAAAGCAGGTGTTAAAGTGGATGGTAAAAAAAGGGTACTACTAATTGGAACAGGATTAATTGGCGGATCAATTGCCTTAGCCATTAGGAAGGAAACGGAAGCTGTCGTCATAGGTTATGATATTAATAATGAACAAGCTGAAAAGGCAAAGCAGTTATCTGTCATTGATAAAGTGGCGACTAATTTTCGCAAAGAAGCTGAATGTGCCGAATTAATAATTTTGGCATCACCTGTAGAAGAAACAATAAAAATTATGCGGGAATTGGCAACATACCAATTAAAGGAAAATGTATTGATCACAGACGTGGGAAGTACAAAACGGAATATTATGAATTTGGCCAATGAGTTATGGAACGGGGATATTACGTTTATCGGAGGTCACCCGATGGCAGGTTCCCATAAAACAGGGGTGGAAAGCGCCAAGGCTCATTTATTGGAAAATGCTTTTTACGTTTTAACACCGCAACCATGTACTTCCTATGAAAAAATAGAGGAGTTAAAGGATTTACTTAAAGGAACAAAAGCAAATTTTCTTGTTTTGGATGCAGCTGAACATGATTATATTGTCGGTGTGGTCAGTCATTTTCCTCATATTATTGCTTCAGGGTTAGTTACCCATGTAAAAAAACATGCGAATCGGAATCCTTTTATCAATATTTTAGCAGCGGGAGGATTTCGTGATATAACGAGAATTGCGTCGAGTAGTCCCCGAATGTGGAAAGATATTGTATTACAAAACCGGGATAATTTGTTGGACCTTTTAGATGATTGGATAATGGAAATTAGAAATATGCAAAGTATCATTCAAACAGGAAATGAACATCTGATTGCCGGCTTTTTTGAAGAAGCAAAAACATATCGTGACGCACTGCCGGTCCGGTCAAAAGGCGCCATTCCCGCGTATTACGATTTGTATGTTGACGTGATAGATCAAACGGGTGCCATTGCTCGAATAACCGGATTAATTGCAGAGCAAGAAATTGATATTACGAATTTGAATATTATTGAAGCTCGTGAAGGCCTGCTCGGTGTTTTGAGGGTATCGTTTCAAACGGAAGCAGATTTGTCCAATGCTCGTAAAATTCTAGAACAAAATGGTTATAAAACTTATTGAAAAACAAGATAGATTGGTACATGAATAACCGATACCAATCTATCTTTATTTCATTTCATCGAATGAACATCTATCTTTCCTGACAAACTTCCCATTTTATCCGTTCTTCTCGATCCGGATCATGAACGACTTCACAATTCGAATTAAATATCAAAGTAGTTCGGTTTTGCAAGTCATATTTTGGCCAGTTCGGTAAATCGTTTATATTTGGATCTCCGTTTTGCGCAAATGCAATCCAAGCATTATGTATTTTCTTGGAAAGTTCTTGTCGACCAGGAGAATCACCGGTAAAGTTTTCAACGCCATGTTTGCTAAATGTATTCCAAACAAACGGTATTTCTAAAGCATGACAAGATTTTAGTAAACCGTTAAAGGCTTGGCTTTCCCAATCGAATCGGTACATCCAGACCGGGGATCCTTGTTCGGTCTGTATTTCTGCAACATGAATGGCAGGATGGGTAAATGTCATAATCGTCATTAATTTTTCATACAACGATTGTGTCAGTTCTTTACCTTTGATGAATTCTTGGGAGATTTTTGTCCAACGAGTACCGAAAGTTTGTTGGAATCGTTTCTTTATTGCTGCTTGGTCCTCTTTTTTCCATATAGGATCAAAGACTGTGAAGAGGCGATATTCATCTTTATTTGTACCAATAAGCACAGGAATATCTTTTGCGGCACCTTCAGCCAATAGTTCTTTCGGATGTTTCGGTAAAATTTCACCGTCAATGACTGGAATTAAGCTCATCATCGGTAGTTTTACCGATACTTCAATTAACTGTTCTACCGGAATTTCTTCTAATTTTTGAATTTCTGTTTTCTCAAGTCCCAGTTCATGAAGGAGAAATTCGGTATTCTTTGTCGCCTTTTCAGACTTAATCACATGACTGGCGGCACCGCTCTGAAGAATTGCTTGATTAAACAACCCCTTTGCTTTTGGACTGGCAAGTAACACACCTACACTCATTGCTCCTGCAGATTCGCCAAAAATCGTAACTTGATCCGGATCGCCGCCAAATGCTGCAATATTTTCCTTGACCCATTTTAAGGCAGCAATCTGATCTAAAATCCCACAGTTACCGGAATTTTGATAACCGTCGCCGCCAAGTTCAGCAAGGTGCAAGAAGCCTAAAATGCCCAACCGATAATTGATGGTAACAACGACAAGATCGCCATTTTTAGCAAAAGATGTACCGTCATATAACGGACTTGAACCGGAACCGGAAATAAAAGCACCCCCGTGAATCCAAACGAGAACCGGTCGCTTTTTCCCATCGGTGCCGGGTGACCAAATATTAAGAGTTAGACAGTCTTCACTCATATGGGTGGTTTGATTGCCGAGAAAACTCATAATTTCTAATGAAGGTTGCCAGGCACTAGGTCCAAATTCGCTACAATCTTTCACGCCATTCCAGCTTTCGAGACTCGTTGGTGGACGAAAGCGGTTGGGACCAATTGGTGGAGCAGCATATGGTATCCCTTTCCATACATATACATCATTTTCTTGTATGCCTTTCACTTTACCGTAAGCGGTTTCAACAATCATTTTTTCCCCTCCAATTAAAAAAATCATCTGTATATATTATTCTATCTTTTTGGACAAATACCTTTTTTATTGGTCATTTTTAAAGTGAAACTGACCACCTAAGAGTCCATTTTTTTAGAAAAACGTATGGTGTCCGTACAATAAAAATCTAATAACAAATTATTGGGGATGTCCACGAAAAAAGACGGAATAACTCGAAATTTCCGGTCATATATATGGGTGATGATGGGAATGGAAGGGAGGATTTTATGTTTACACAGTATAAGTATTGGCAGCCGTACGTTAGTCCGTTTGATCCATGTCCACCGATACGAGTAAAAAGTTACAATACCCCACCGCAATTGTATTTAGGATTTCAACCTAGAGGACTGCCGCAGTTCTCTACAGCAAAAGAAGCATTGTTTCATGGAACACTATGGCCTGCTCTATTCAGTCCGTATCCGGATCCGCAAATAAGGGGGGAAGAAGATGAGTAAGAAGATGCCTCCTGAATATTATCAGATGCTTGAAGAAATCCAAGCGATTGATTTTGTTATCGTTGAATTAAATTTGTATTTGGATACGCACCCGGACGATACCGCAGCGATTAAACAATTTAATGAAGCAACTAAAAGAAGTATGGAATTAAAGGCAGAATTTGAAAAGAAATTTGGCCCGCTCATGCACTTCGGTTACAGTTTCTCAAATTATCCGTTCAATTGGAAAGACACCCCATGGCCATGGCAAGTTTAATATGCTTTTTTTACTAAAATGTATTGATTGGAGGTTGCAACATGTGGTATTACGAGAAGAAACTCCAATATCCAGTAAAAGTGAGCACCTGTAATCCTAGACTGGCAAAATTCCTCATAGAACAGTATGGTGGTGCAGACGGGGAATTAGCTGCTGCTCTCCGCTATTTAAATCAGCGCTATACCATTCCGGATAAAGTTGTTGGTTTGTTAAATGATATTGGAACAGAAGAATTTGCCCATTTGGAAATGATTGCCACAATGGTTTACAAGCTCACAAAAGATGCCTCACCTGAACAATTACGGGATGCAGGACTCGGAGATCATTATGCAGATCACGATCGGGCTTTGTTTTATCATAATGCAGCAGGTGTTCCGTTTACTGCAACTTATATCCAAGCTAAAGGTGATCCGATTACCGATTTGTATGAAGATATCGCAGCCGAGGAAAAAGCCCGCGCAACTTACCAATGGATTATTGATATGTCCGATGACCCGGATTTAAACGATGCTTTGAAATTTTTACGGGAAAGAGAAATTGTTCATTCGCAAAGATTTAGAGAAGCAGTTGAAATATTAAAAGAGGATCGAGGGAAGAAAAAGTATTTTTAATTTTTTTTTTGAGTTCATTGCTCCGTGCGTATTGAACTTAATGTATCATAAAGAAACATATTCACTCGACAAGCCAGTCCCCAGTCCGTATCAAAATAAAGTGAAACTTCCAGCAGTGAGGGTTCTTCATCCCCACTGCTGGTTAGTTGAACCAATCGGGCACTTACGCTTTGATTACCATTAAGCCGCAAAAGGAAGATTTAGTAACCGTTTGTGCGGGATAGAGTGAATACTGGATGAAAAAAAGCGGGTTTGACTCTAGAAAGTCATTAACCTGCTTTTTTTTTATAGATTTACATAATCTTCCAGTTTTAAATAATAATATTCCTCTTAGCTTGCAGTTGATTAAAAATAGTTGTAAGAGGAAACATAATTTCATAAAAAACCAGATAACACACAGAGGAAAACATTGATATTTGTTCGTATTTTAGCTTAAATAGAAAACAAAGGAAAAATTTTACCAGTTATAAAGAAAAATGAATAATTTTTACTCATTTTGACTGTTTATGATTGATTTTGAATGATTTTGGTGATATTATGTCACTGTAGGAGGGCCGCCTATGTTAACTGAAGAAAGGCATTCATATATTTTAAAAAAGTTGAAAGAAGAGGGAATTGTCAAGTCCCAAGATATTATAAGGGAGCTCAATTGTTCTGAATCAACCGTAAGACGAGATCTCATTTTACTAGAAGATGCCGGGCACCTGAAACGTATCCGTGGAGGCGCCAAACGGGTTTACGATTTGGATGAAGAATTATCAGTTGTTGAGAAATCCGCCAAAAATGTTCAAGAAAAAACATTAATTGCGAGGTATGCAGCTTCTCTTATAAAAGAGAACGATGTGATTTACTTGGATGCCGGAACAACAACTTTAGCAATGATTCCTTTTTTAAATAAAAATATTACAGTTGTAACGAATGGTGTACAGCATGCTTCATTATTGGTAGACCAGCAACTGCGTGTTTACCTTCTTGGTGGAGTGGTCAAAAACACAACGAAAGCGATTGTTGGTGTAAACAGTGTTAGTGAATTGAAAAAATATCGATTTACGAAAGCTTTTCTCGGCATTAATGGGATTGATGAAGAGTATGGCTGTACGACACCCGATCCTGAGGAAGCCTTATTAAAATATACTGCTATACAGCAATCCTCAAATTCATATGTGCTTAGTGATCATTCAAAATGGGGAAAGGTAAATTTTGCGAAGGTGTGTGATTTAGATGAAGTGACGATTATAACAGATCAGATTAAACATTTAAAAAATCATAACATTTTTGAAAACGCTACGATATTGGAGGCAATATCATGATTTATACATTAACACTGAACCCGTCAATAGACTATATCGTACATGTCAAAAACGTTCAACTTGGCGAACTAAACCGAATGGAGGCGGATTTTAAATTCCCGGGAGGAAAGGGAATAAACGTATCCAGGATTTTGCATGAATTAATGACAGAAACGATCGCCCTTGGTTTTATTGGTGGTTTTACCGGTGATTTTATTGAAAATTGGTTAAAAAATGAAGGAGTAAATACTGATTTTACACGCGTTGTCGGAGATACAAGAATCAACATAAAATTAAAATCGGATGTTGAAACCGAAATCAACGGAATTGGTCCAAAAATATCCGCTGAAGAAGCAAATGATTTATTAAATAAGCTTAGTCAAATTTCGAATGAAGATATAGTCGTATTGTCCGGAAGTAAACCGCCTTCTTTGCCTGAAGATTTTTATCACAAAGTGGCAAAACGAACCAGAGAGAAAGGCGCAGAATTTGTCATCGATACAACAAGTAATGAATTGAAGACGATTTTGCCTTTCCGTCCATTACTAGTAAAACCGAATTTAGAAGAGTTAGAAGCCATTTTTGATATTCAAATGAATGGTCTGGATGATGTAATAACATACGGAAAAAAATTACTTGAATTAGGTGCCCAAAACGTCATTGTTTCAATGGGTGGCAACGGAGCATTGTTATTCACCGATGTAGATGTATACCAAGGAATCAATCCAAAAGGAACCGTGAAAAATTCGGTAGGAGCGGGTGATTCTTTAATAGCCGGTTTCATTAGCCGCTACGTCGAAACAAAAGACGTTGTTTCCGCTTTTCAATTAGGTATTGCCTCAGGTAGTGCAACCGCTTTCTCAAGTGATTTGGCAAAAAGAAACGAGATTTTATCCTTAGTAAAAAAAGTTGGAATTAAACGTCTTGATTCAACAAACCCATATTAAGATGAGGTGAATAGTAATGAAAGTAACCGAATTATTAAGAAAAGATATTATGCTTATGGATTTGCAATCAACTACCAAAAATGAGGTTATTGATGAAATGATTGCAAGTCTTGAAAAACATCATGTCATAAATAACGCTGACCAATTTAAGGAAGCAATTTTAAAAAGGGAAGAACAAGCTACAACCGGGCTTGGTAATGGGATTGCTATGCCTCATGCCAAAACGGCAGCCGTAAATGAAGCAACCGTCCTGTTTGCCAAAAGTAACAAAGGAGTCGATTATGAATCATTGGATGGGGAACCGACATACCTTTTCTTTATGATTGCTGTTCCGGATGGTGCATATGATACACATCTGCAAGCATTAGCAGCTCTTTCCCGCTCATTACTGGATGAAAAATTTATTGAAGGATTAAAGTCTGCAAAAACGCCGGATGAAGTCGTTAATATCTTCCAAAAGAGAGAAGAAGAAAGTGAAGAAAAGGAAGCAAACGTACAAGCGGATACAAGTGAAAAACCGTTTATTGTGGCTGTAACGGCTTGTCCGACGGGAATTGCTCACACTTACATGGCTGAAGAGGCGTTAAAGAAAAAAGCTGCTGAAATGAATGTGGACATTCGTGTCGAGACAAATGGTTCGGAAGGTGTAAAAAATCGTTTAACAGACGATGAAATTCGGCGAGCAAAAGGAGTTATTGTTGCCGCCGATAAAAAAGTTGAAATGGCTCGTTTTAATGGTAAACCGCTTTTAGAGAGACCGGTAAGTGAAGGTATTAACAAACCGGAAGAATTAATTTCAAAAATAATCAAAGGTGATGCCCCGACCTTCCATGCTGAAAATGATGATAGACAAAAAGAAGAACCATCCAATACTTCTGTATGGGGAAAAATTTACAAAGACTTAATGAATGGTGTTTCCCATATGCTTCCGTTCGTTGTTGGCGGCGGGATTTTGATGGCCATTTCCTTCCTGTTTGAAAGTACATTTGGTGATGATAGTGTAACGTTTAAGTTTTTAAATACGATTGGCGGAAATGCCTTCAACTTCTTGATTCCAATTTTAGCCGGATATATTGCGATGAGTATCGGTGATCGTCCGGGATTAATGCCCGGTATGGTCGGCGGTTTGATGGCAGTGAACAGCAATGCCGGATTCTTGGGCGGTTTGGCAGCAGGTTTCTTGGCAGGATATATTGTTGTATTCTTGAAAAAACTATTCCGCGGTATGCCAAGATCATTGGAAGGGTTAAAACCAATACTACTATATCCGATATTGAGCTTGTTCATTGTCGGTACGCTGATGTATTTCATTATTGGCCCGATTTTCTCAAGTATTAATACGGCGGTTGTCGACTTCTTAAGTGATATGGGAACAGCCAATGCGGTATTATTAGGTGCCTTACTTGGCGGAATGATGTCAATTGATATGGGTGGACCATTCAACAAAGCGGCATATACTTTCTCTATCGGTGTATTTACCGATACCGGCGACGGAAGTTTTATGGCTGCAGTTATGGCCGGCGGGATGATTCCACCACTGGCAATAGCCTTGGCAACTACCTTCTTTAAGAATAAATTTACGGATGAAGAAAGACGTTCCGGTTTGTCTAATTATTTACTCGGAATATCCTTTATTACAGAAGGGGCAATTCCGTTTGCGGCTTCTGATCCGTTACGTATTATCGGTTCATCCATTGTTGGTTCTGCGATTGCCGGCGGGCTAACTCAGCTTTGGAATACGGCTATTCCGGCACCACATGGAGGAATTTTCGTCATTGCCCTTGCTGAAAGACCATTTATGTTCTTGATAGCCTTACTTATTGGTACAGTCATCGCCGGTTTACTCATTGGCTTTTGGCGAAAACCGGTAAAACAATAGGATATATAATGATGCTATTTTCGGCTCCTTAGGCACTTGTCTAAGGGGCCTTTTTTTACGTCAACTATTCACGTATAAAATGAAAATTTTAACAACATAATGATGAATAAGTAAAAATTATTTTGTTGGTAAAAATATGAAAAGGAGAATGATTATGTCAGGTCCAGGTTTGAAACATGCAGATAGTCATTCAGCAATTCATGAAGCAGCATTGGAGGAGGCAAAGGAGCTAAACAACATTCTAGCTAGATTAGTAAAAGCGGGACAAACTGAAAAGGCATTGGAGACAGCCTATATTGCAGTAGAACATTGGGAAACTCGTACACTCAGACATGCTCAGGCAGAAGAGGAAGGATTATATAAAGAACTAGCAGAGGAACATCCTGAATTGAAGGCTGCAATCACAGCTTTAGTTCGCGACCATAATACAATGCGGTACTTGGTCAAACAAATTAAGCAAACACTTGAAACAGATGGATTTACTGAAGAAGTATTGCAACAATTCCATGCATTAGTTCATGTTGATGCTTACCATAATTTCGAGGAAGAAAAAATATTGCCTCACCATTAAATTCGGAGTTGAGAATATGTCAAACGGAGAGCAACCTATATTTCTTTACAAAGTATCCCCTAAACTATATCGATATATCATTACAGAATTAGAAACTAATTTCCATATTCAACCCTATGATGTTCAATTGGAAGGGATTAATAAAGATGAAGGCATAAAATTAATTGTACGGTTTGGAGAAAATTTCAACCACAGCTCTGAACAATTTTTTTCTAATAAGCAATTAGAAAATGAAAAACTTGCACTGAAAGATTTTATCGCTAAAACGGGAGGACAATGTATTCAAGTTTTGAAAGATGATTATTTTAATAAGATGACGCCATGATTCTGCCTTAAGGAGGTTATAAATTGTTTATATTTGAACAGGAAGCAATCGGTCGCATAGCAGTTGCCAAAACAATAAAAATTCCTGTTCTGATTCCGGCGTCAACAGGATCCAAACCAAAGAACGTTACTAAAAAATTTGGCAAAAATACAGTAAAGGCAACAAAAGCGCCGAAAGTGATAAAGTAAAACAAACTAAGAAACCAAAGCGTGGCATTTTTATAAACACCTTGGATTTGTTCCACCATTGATTTCTTTACTCTAACTTCTTTCCGATCGCCAAAAATAAACAATAAAACAATGAATGCCAACAATAGAATTAAGTATAGGCGAACGGTATCTTGCCAACCAATTGATTTCGCTAGAATTGGTGCGCCAAATGTCGTGATCGCTGTTCCGGCATTACCGACACCATAGATTCCGTTAATAAAACCTTGCCTCTCTTTCGAATAATATTTAGGTAGAGAGGTCACACCGATGGAAAATGTTGCACCTCCCACACCTAGAAAAAGACCGCCGATAACAAGATCAATAAAAGTGTTGGCTGTACTGATATAAAATATAGGGAACAAAAGGATAAGAAAACTAATTATGAAGATAATTCTTGCACCGAACCTGTCCGTATAAAATCCGAGGGGTATTCGCAACACGGAACCTAAAATAACCGGGACTGCAGTAACAATCGATACCTGTACGGGTGTGAGCAAAATATCTTCCTTAATAAAGGTCATCAAAGAAGATAATAATACCCAAACCATGAATCCAACAATAAGACTTGTTGTTTGCAGAGATAATTGAATACCGGGTTTCCTCATTTTGAGTTTCCTTTCTATTTTTCATATATTATTTGTCACAAGTATCAAGTTTAAACAGCGTTTTTTATACGTAAGAAAAGATAAATTTTCAGTTAGGAAGTATTCGATTTTTCGCTAAATGAACACAAAAATGGTTCATCTTTTGCCAAGCTTTTAAATAATGGGAAACGCCGTAGTAATTCATTTATTGATGTAGGATTCAAACTGATTTGATTCGAACATCCGTTATCATGAGCAAATTCTAATTCTCTTATAGATGTAGGATTCACCCCCCTGATATAAGTCACATATTCACAGTGAAGTAAATCACACCGCTTTGCTGAAAACTATTTTATAATAAAGACATATTTCATCAGTAAATGGAGGTTTCTTTATGAATATAGAATTTACTACAAAAATCTTTGCACCGGATATTGAACCAAAATATCGTCACGCAAAAATATTTGAAACGTTTGATGGATTACAATCTGGCCAATACATGGAATTAACCAACGACCATGATCCGAAACCACTATATTATCAGTTTTTGATTGAACGGGAAGGATGTTTCACATGGGATTACATTGAAGAAGGACCGGAACAATGGCGTGTTGCTATCGGTAAAAAATAAATAACTTAAGTTTCGCATCCCAAAGGCGGGTGGGTGTTTCGTCGTCAAAAAATAGCATTTCTCGCCTCAAAATGACGACGAGAAAGGGTCTCGTCGTCAAAAAATAGCATTTATCGCCTCAAAATGGCGACGAGAATAAGTTTCGTCGCCAAAAAGGAGCATTTTCCGGTTCAAAATGGTGACGAGAAGGGGTCTCGTCGCCAAAATAGAGCATTTCCCGCCTCAAAATGACGACGAGAAAGGTCTCGTCGCCAAAAAGGAGCAATTTCCGGTTCAAAATGGTGACGAGAAGGGGTCTCGTCGCCAAAATAGAGCATTTCCCGCCTCAAAATGACGACGAGAAAGGTCTCGTCGCCAAAAAGGAGCAATTTCCGGTTCAAAATGGTGACGAGAAGGGGTCTCGTCGTCAAAAAATAGCATTTATCGCCTCAAAATGGCGACGAGAATAAGTTTCGTCGCCAAAAAGGAGCAATTTCCGGTTCAAAATGGTGACGAGAAAGGGTCTCGTCGCCAAAATAGAGCATTTATTGCCTCAAAATGACGACGAGAAAAGGTCTCGTCGCCAAAAAAGGGAGTTTCCGGCCCAAAAACGACGACGAGAAAAGGTCTCGTCGCCAAAAAAGGGAGTATCCGGCCCAAAAACGACGACGAGAAAGGGTCTCGTCGCCAAAAATAGAGCATTTCTCGGCTCAAAATAACGACGAGAAAGGGTCTCGTCGTCAAAAAATAGCATTTCTCGCCTCAAAATGACGACGAGAAAAGGTCTCATCGCCAAAATAGAGCATTTCTCGCCTCAAAATGGCGACGAGAATAAGTTTCGTCGCCAAAATAGAGCATTTCTCGCCTCAAAATGGTGACGAGAAAAGGTCTCGTCGCCAAAATAGAGCATTTCTCGCCTCAAAATGGCGACGAGAATAAGTTTCGTCG
>NZ_JAJCHL010000063.1:0-20018 GCF_020554505.1 Caldibacillus sp. 210928-DFI.2.18 | reverse complement strand
TTGAAGATTTTGGGTATTTTTAATAGTTAATTTAAATTAATGCAACACTAGTGATATATCACACTATAATATTTTTATCCCTTGAAACAAATAGCCGGTTTTTTTCTGTTACCATTGAGTATACAATTTTTAACCCCTTAACATAAATAACCGGATTTTTAAATTTACCAACCTTTTCTGTTACTGTTTTTATTGCTTTCTCATATTCAAAATCGTACATTTCATATATAATAGGAGTAACAATAGATTGGGAAACACTTAGTTGGGGGGTGATGAATATTTTTATCAACCGGCTTTATAGTTTGGCAGAGTGGATTTCGAAATTAGCCTATTTAAATGTTTTATGGCTACTATTTACTCTTTTCGGACTTATCGTTTTTGGTTTGATGCCCTCTACTGTTTCCATGTTTACGATTATTCGAAAATGGATGAAGGGTGATGCTGATTTCCCTATATTTCGCACTTTTTCAAAAATTTATAAACAGGAATTTCTTAAAAGTAATATAATTGGGGTTATACTTGCGGGTTTTTATGCAATGATCTTAATTGATTTGTTTTATCTAAATGCTTTAAAAAATTTCTCTATTATTTCAATACTGTTGTATCTATATATGTTTGCAGTCGTCATGACTACTTTATATATTTTTCCGGTATTTGTTCATTATGAATTAAATATTTTTACTGTTTTTAAAAACTCTTTTTTGTTGATGCTTATTAACCCGTTTACAAATATTGTCATTATTTTATCATTGGCAATTACATTTTACGTTATGAAAATTTTACCTGCACTAATTGTTTTCTATGGTGCCAGTTTTCCTGCACTTTCTATAATGGCTTTCTGCTATATGACATTTGAACGCCTGGCGAAAAAGAAAGAAATTAAATCCTTATAAACAAATAGCTCAACTTTTTATTTAAGCAAGTTGAGCCTATCTTATTTTTTCTCATCTTTTAAATAAATTTATAGCGACTTTTTCCAGTCAAAACCAATACAGTTCAAAAATTCTTTTGCTAAAATCATGTGACCGGCTGTATCGGGATGAACCCGATCCCATGCTAAACTAGCTGGATACAGATGATGTAAAACTTTATTAAATGCAGCTTGCGTATCTACCAAAATACAATTATTTTCGTTTGCAATTTTTTTTACAACATCACCATATTGATCCATTGTTCTTCTCATTTGGTCATTATCATTATTTTCTATATAAAAAGGTGTCATTAAAACAATATTTGCTACTTGTGATTTCGTAATACTGACTAATTGCGTTAATGTGCTTTCATATTCGTCTATGTAGACATGGGTTTCTTTTATAAATGGTGAATCATATTGTCGCCAAACATCATTTATCCCAATCATAATTGATAGCCAGTCAGCATTTTGATCGAGAACATCCTTTTGCCATCTTTCTTTTAAATCCCGAACCGTGTTGCCGCTTATTCCTTTGTTAACGACCCGAATTGCCAATTCAGGATAAACAGCACGTATCCATCCATCAATGAAGGAAACATATCCATTCCCCAGTGCTCTGAATAAGCCTTCTCCATCTGGTTTTAGCCGTTCGCAGTCTGTCACGGAATCTCCTATAAACAATAATTTCTGACCTTTTTCTAATAACATTTTTTTCCTTCCTTCTATAATAATTATTCTTGACCTATCTTTAACAATTCACTTACTGTAACTAGTTTATATCCTTGAAAAACTAGTTCAGGTACAAGTTGTCGAACCGCTTCAATCGTTTGTGAACGATCACCGTAACCATCGTGAAAAATGAGGATACTACCATTTTTCACATGATCCCTTGATTTCTCAAGAATAAAATCTGTACCCGGTCTTTCCCAATCAATAGCATCCATATTTAGGGCTCCCATTGCCGTATAACCCATTCGAGATAACAATAATTCTACCTGCTCATTAAAAGCGAAATAAGGAGGACGTAAAGTGGTTGGTTTCCTTCCTACCAGACGCTCAATTAATCTTTCATTTAGTTGAATTTCTTTTATACATTCCTCTTCACTTAAGTCGGACAATCTTGCATGAGTGAAAGTGTGATTTCCGATTTCATGTCCTTGTGCGACCACTAGTTTTACAATTTCAAGATTTTTTACAATCTGTTCCCCAATCATGAAAAACGTTGCCTTCGCTTTCACACTTGCTAGAACCTCTAATACTTGTGGTGTATAAATTGGATTTGGACCATCATCAAATGTAATTGCGAGCGCTTTTTTATTCGTTTTTACTTCATTAATGATCGCCATGTCTCTTTTCTCCCTTTTCAAATAAAGTCAAACATCATTCAGTGGGGGTACTAATATAAAGATTTTCTTATGTATACAGAGAAAGTTTTCGTTCCGGTTTGAATTTATTATATTTGAAAGAGGTAAATCCTTTTATCAAAGAATATACCTCATCTTTTATTCAATTTCCTGTATTCAATTATCCTTTAACCGATCCCGCTGCTAGCCCCTCAATAATTCGGTCACTCAAAAATAAATAAACGAGAAAGATCGGTAAAATACTAATGACAAGTGTCGCACCAATGGCACCCCAGTCAGTTAAATATTGACCGACAAAGTTATTAACACCAACCGTAATAGTTTTCCATTTCTCTGAGCTAATAAATGTGTTAACGAATACAAACTCATTCCAATTGTAAATCATATTAATGATCGCTGTTGTTGAAAGAACAGGTGCAGTCATCGGAATGGTAATTTGAAAAAAAATCCTGTGAACTGAACAACCATCCATAACAGCTGCTTCCTCTATTTCTCTTGGCAAACTTTGATAAAACCCTAATAAAATCATAATCGTAATTGGTAAATTAAAAGTTGTATATGAAATTATGATGGAAAGTGGGTTATCAATTAGGTTTACTTTATTAAAAATATTGAATAACGGTATTAATGTCGAATGTAATGGAATCATATAAGCAGCCATGAATAAAGCCAATACAAAGCCTTTTAATTTCCATTCCATTCTAGTAACTGCAAAGGTGACGAAACTCCCCAGTATAAGTGTCAAAATAACTGCAACAATTGTATACCAGACACTATTAAGGAAATAATTATTGATTCCTCCTGTTGTCCAAGCATCAATATAATTATCCCATTGCGGATCTTGAGGTAAAGCAAAAGGCGACATTCCAAATACTTCTTGATTCGTTTTTAATGATAATTGGAACAGCCATATTAAGGGATAAAGTTGCACGAGTGCTACAACAATAAGTACCAAATAGAGAATTACCATTCCAATCTTTTTTAAAAGCGAGGTGTAGCCTGTTTTAGGAGTGAGTTTTGTACTTTTCGTCGTTAATTCATTTGGGTTCATCTTGTCCCCCTCCATTTAATTATCCTCTTTTGTTTTCATTAATTTTTGAATCGTCCAAGTTGCAACCATACTAATAACTAATAATCCAAACCCAATCGCACTACCATAACCAAAATTATATTTGCCAAAAGCCTCCTTATACATGTATGACGCCATAACTTCTGTGGCATGTCCAGGCCCGCCACCAGTCATAACATAAATTAAATCAAAATACTTTAATGAACCGACAATTGCTAAAATGACTAACACTTTTAACACACCGGAAATCAGCGGAACTTTTATCTTATAAGCAATTTGGAATGCATTCGCTCCATCAATTCTTGCAGCCTCGATTAATTCTTCGGGAACATTTACCAAGGCTGCATAGATAATAATTATATAAAATCCAGCATATTGCCAAACAATCGGAATAAAGATAGCATATAATGCAATTTCCGGATCAGCTAACCACAAAGGTACATTTTCAACACCTATGGATGTAAGAAAGCTATTAATTAACCCATTCATTGGATCAAAAATCTTAATCCATAATTGAGCAATAGCCACTGATGATAAAAGCATTGGTATGATGTATATTTTTCTAAATATATTTGCCCCTTTAATTTTACTTGCTAAAACTAAAGAGACGATTAAATAGCCAATTAAACTTAGAACTGAGAAAAGACCTAATAGAATGGAGTGCCAAGTACTTTCCCAAAATAGCTTATCTTGGACTAACTTAATATAATTATCCAGTCCAATGAATTTCATTTCTCCTACTCCGTCCCATTTCATCAAGCCATAGTAACCGGTTAAAATCATAGGAATATAGATGAGGAACAATACGAGAAAAAGTGCAGGGAGCACATAGAGAGCAATAACTGTTTTATTAGACATTACATTTTTCATTGTATTTACTCCTTCTCTATTACAAATCAGAGGGTATATCCACTTTACCTATACCCCCTAATTTGAGAGATTAAAAGCTTTAAACTTATTTTTCCGCAGCTTCTTCAGCAAGTGCATTATCATGTTGTTTTGCAAACTCTTCTGGAGTAACTTGTTTACCATAAAGTGCGGTAATTAAATCATGATGCAACTCTGACACATTTGGAGTAGCTTGTGTATCGAACCAAGTTGTTACGTTTGTTGCATTGTTTATATCGTTTAATACATCGATATACATTGGATGAACATCTAATCCTTCCGTATTCACTTTTGTTGCTGGAAGAATTCCGGCACTTTCAACTGACCTTTTTCCCCACTCTTTTACTAAGTATGCGGCAAAGTCTTTAGCTTGATCTTTATGCTGAGATTTTTCCGCAACAAATGCACCTAATCCGGGACCACCTACATAACTATTACTGTCTGTTCCCTTTCCACCTTCAACGATTGGAAATTTAAAGTACCCAACTTTATCTTTAAATTCTTGAGAAGTATCCGGGCTAGTCGTGAAGTTTGGCAATTCCCAAGTAGCTGTTAAAAACATAGCAGCTTGTTCGTTCAAGAAGTAACCTTTTGCATCATCATTTGATAATGCTGTATTACCCTTAACAAAGAATCCCGAGTCAACAAGATTTTGAATTTCTTCCGCTGCTTTCACTATATCTGGATCAGTCATCTTAACTTTTCCTTGGATGACATCAGTTAAAATAGTAGGACCTCCGATTCGATCAGCCAAATACATAAACCACATCGATGCCGGCCAGCCATCTTTTGAGCCAACTGTAGCTGGGATGATACCGTTTTTCGAT
The DNA here is from genome assembly GCF_020554505.1 of Caldibacillus sp. 210928-DFI.2.18. Lineage (NCBI taxonomy): Bacteria > Bacillati > Bacillota > Bacilli > Caryophanales > Bacillaceae > Caldibacillus > Caldibacillus sp. 210928-DFI.2.18. Next base: position 14,957 of record NZ_JAJCHL010000063.1, on the reverse strand, counting down.
AGTGTTTCACCAATTTTTTTCAAGTCTGCAAATGTTTTAGGTTCTTCAAGATTATATTTTTTAAAAATTTCCTTGTTATAGAATACATAAGTAATATTCATTTCCATTGGAAGAGCATAGGATTTCCCGTCAAATGAGTAAGATTCAACCGTACCAGGGACAAATTGATCCTGAAAATCTTTTTTGATTATGTCATCTAGTGGTGCGAATTGTCCCCCTTTTGCATAAGGTTCTGCAAAACCGTTAGACCACGTTAAACCAACATCTGGCAATTCATTTGAGGCTGCTAAAACTTTTATTTTGTCTCGGTACTGGTCCGGGTTCAATACTTCAACATCAATCACAACATCTTTATTTTCAGCTTCATAATCTTTAATAATTTCTTTTACAAGATTAAAATAAGCTGGGGAACTTCCTTGTGGCCAATCATGCATAAATTTTAAATGAATTTTCCCATCACCGGACTTTTTTCCACCGTTCGATTCATTTGAGGATGAGCAGCCTGACAATACAAGACCAATAATTAAGACAAATAAGGTTATTATTGATAACGCTTTCTTCTTTGACATGAAAAGACCTCCCTTTTTATTTAAATTTAAGTGAAGTTGGAAGAACTTCCTTATAAAAACAGTCTATCATCGGGAGCTTTTTCAAAAAAGGTAACAATGATTAGGAAAAATACCATTATTTTTAGATAATTAAATACCTTTAATATTGCTGTTTCCGGTAACTGTTTGGGGTTGTCCCCTCTAATTCCTTAAAAAGTTTGATAAAATATTTCGTTGTTTTATAGCCACATTCCTCCGCAACCTCCGATATAGGTATGTTTGTTGTAATTAGCAGCTCCTTGGCTCTTTGAATTCTCCTTCTCGTAATATATTCGCTAAAGGTCAGGTTTACTTGCTCTTTGAATAAAACACTGAAATAGCTTGGATTCAAGTGCACATATTCCGCCACATCTTTTAAAAATAGTTCCTTTTTTATATTGATGTCAATATACTGGATTGCTTTACGAATAGGTTCAGGTGCTTGATTATTTTTATCATACGCATCAACAAGTTTTTTATCTACTACTTTTTCAATAACATCAACTCTCTCTCTTTTTTCAACAATATGAACGGCTTCCTCAATGACATCTAACAACTCTTTCTTACTAATCGGTTTGAGTAAATAGTTGATTACTCCAAAACCAATTGCTTTTTGTGCATACTCAAACTCCGGATAAGCAGACATAACAATCACAACAGGTGATTGCTCCTCATTCTTCATTATCTCCAGTATTTCCAAACCGGTTATTTCAGGCATGCGAATGTCCATCAATAATATATCAACTTTGCTTTTTTTAATTATTTGTAATGCTTCAATTCCGTTTGCAGCAGTAATGACTTGATGTTTTCCCTCTTCCCATCTATCAATAATTCTTTTTATTCCTTCTCTTGTTCTCGGCTCATCGTCCACTATTAATATAGTTTTACCATACATTAAAAATCTCCCCTATGAATTGGAACTTCGATTGTGACCATTGTTCCCTCATTTTTACGACTTCTTATGGTAAATTTTTTTTCTAATTCTTCTTTATAGTAAAAATAAAGGCGTTTTTTTACATTAGAAAGTGCCATCCCTTTTCCGGTAATTTCACCATTATTTAAAGCATTCTTGACATCCTGTAACTTTTCCTCATCCATCCCTGCTCCGTCATCTTTAACTGTAATTCTCACAAAGTCTGTTCTCTTAATTTTCTGAACCGAAACAATAATGGTACATTGATTAAGTTGATTTCCTGAACCGTGGATAACCGCATTTTCAACTAAAGGCTGAATTAACAATTTAGGAATTTTTATATTTTTTAATTCTGTAGGCAGCAATAACTTCCACTTAATTCGATCAGCAAATCGAAATTTAATAATTTCTAAGTAATTTTCAATATGATTAAATTCTTCACTAAGTGTAACCCAATCATCATTAGTGTTCTTACTAATCGTATAGCGGAATAAATTTGACATTGATACAACGACATTAGCAAGTTCTTCTTCCCCTTTATATTCCAACGACCAACGCAATGAATCTAATGTGTTATATAAAAAATGAGGATTAATTTGTGCTTGTAATGCTTTAAGTTCACTGTAACTACGGATTATTTCTTTTTGATACACCATCTTAATTAAATGGTTTGTTTCCCTCGCAAGTTGGTTATATGTACTATTTAATTCATTTATCTCATTTACAGTCGGCTCATTCGGATTAATCGCCAATAATCCTTCGTTCGCCAGTCTCATTGTATTCGTCAAATTGGTGATCGGCCTTGTTATCATATTTGAAAGAAACCATGAGCATATGAAAAAGATTAAAATTCCAATAAATCCGGATACGATAATACCTATACTTATCCCGTTTAGACCTTCAGTTAAAGCGGTCACGGGAGTTAAAATCAAAACAGTAAATCCGTCTTTAGAAATTTGTTTGGTAACCATATACTCGGTATTGTTAATGACAGTCGTAGATTTATTTTTAAAAGAAACAGGACTTATTTTTCCGGGATAATTGGAATAAATGGGGTCTAATTTTTCGTCAAGTACGAAAGTATATTGCTTACTATTTTTCATTTTTGTTATTGAAAAATAGTTTTTATAAACTTGAATTAGTAAATAGCCTGCATTTTCAAAACTTTTGTCCATTAAATTTATTCTTCTTATCGCCAAATAATAATTTCTATTTTTCGGATCTTCACCAATCCAGACTAATTTTCCCTTAGCATAATCAGCTTCATTTATCCATTTCACGTTTATCCGATTAAACAATTTATTGGTGTCATTTAAAGGTAATAATTGTTCTAAACTTTCCGTATACAATTCAACCGAATATATTCCTTCTGTGTTCGCTTGAATATTGTTAACAGCGTTATACAAGCTTTGCAAGTCAGAAAATGGAATTTGTTCTCCTTTATATTTTCGTGTAAATATATCCTGGATTCGTGGATTAGTAATGATAAATTTTGTGGCCGTATTTAATTGCTCAAACAGGGAATCAATTCGACCACTAGCCTCAAGTGCTGTCTGTCTAATTTGATCTTCTGCATTCCCCTTTATAAGTAAGGAAACTTGACTTAAGGTAATTGTTGTTACAATAGATAAAACAATAACCATTACAGTCAGAAACACAAACAAAATTTGATTTCTTAAAGTATTCCATTTTTTTAGCAAGTTCCACATGACTGATTACCTTTCTTTCATTAATGTAAAATACGTACTAACTATTATTAAGTAAAATTTATATTAACCCATTGTTTTCTTATTTGGAAAAAAGGAAAGGTAAACATAGAGAAATGTAGCATAACTTGGAGTATTTTTAAATTTGGTTTTTAGATTTCTTTAGAAATAATAACTGTTATTTTACATGAACAGATAGTCGTCTTTGAAAAATCATAACGACTATCTGAACTTAAAAGATAGATACTAAAATGTTTTCGATAACTTAAGCTTTATATATAAAATAATCAAAATCTGCTGCGATTCTCTCACCCGAGGTATCTTGACAATGCATACCGACAAATGCACCAGTAAAGAAACCCCCACCTTGGATATAATCATCTGAAAGTTTATAAGAATAAAATGTTACTGGAATCTCAAACCATGTTGTACCATCAAAGGAATACGAGTATGCATAAGTATTGGTTTTAACAATCACTCGCATGTACACATAATCTACATCATTCGGGATAATAATTTCCTGACCTTTTAAAGGTTGATCAAAGGTAAAATTATCGCATGACATCAGTTCAAGGATTCTACCTTTTTCTTCATGCCAAGTAATTTGTAGTGTTGTCCAGTTTTGTGTATTATAGTAATTTACTAATCCGGCAGCTTGTTGAAACGTTTCCGGTTTAAAGGCTACTTTTGTTTCTGCAGTAAAATTAAAATGTTGCCAACGTCTTGCGACAAATGCCTGAGTAAATTTTGATGTTAACGATTCCCGACCATAGAGTCTCAAATGACTTGGGTTGTCTGTGAGGGATAGCGTGTCACTTCCAAGCGGTATTCGCAAAGTTTGAAAATGTAGATTTAAATTTTCAGAATCAAAATCGTCTTTCACAGGGAAGTCTCTTTCCCATTTCACTTCTTCTACTTTCGGACCTTCTACTTCCAATGAAGGTTGATTTCCACCAACAACATACGGCCAACCATCTTTCCATTCTAATCTTTGAATGGCTGTTTCTCTCCCCAATGGACAAAAACCACGAGGGTCGAGCAACGGCTGATCTCCCTTTGGCAGCGGTCGTCCGATTAAATGAGCCAAAAACCATTCATCGGTATGAGTATGAACGATGGAGGCATGCCCAGCTTTTTGCAATGGATTTCTTGGATACGGATATGAAGTAATGATTGGGTTTCCCGGATGTACTTCATAAGGTCCCCAAATATCTTTCGAACGAGCTATTGTTGCTTGATGTTCATATCTTGTACCACCTTCCGCTGTAAGTAAATAGTAATATCCATTGATTTTATATAAATGTGGTCCTTCTACAAGTTTTACATCTGTTCCTTTAAAAATAATTTTTTTCGGTCCGATGAGTTTCTGATCTTTCACACTATATTCTTGCATAAGAATGCCATAGAAATTATGATGGCCGACGCGATGATCCCAGTACATATTCACTAAATATTTTTTTCCATCTTCATCATGAAACAGCGAAGGATCAAATCCGCTGCTATTCAAATAAATCGGATCAGACCATTCCCCGTCAATCGTGTCACAAGTGACTAAGTAGTTATGACCATCTTTCCATTGGCCTTCTGTTACTTTTACATCCGTATAAATTAACCAAAATTTACCGTCATGATAGGACAAATCCGGAGCCCAAATCCCACCGGAATCCGGATTTCCAAGCATATTTAGTTGGCTTAACCGATTTAGTGGTCTTGAAACTAAACGCCAATTTTTTAAGTCTTTTGAATGATAGATCCCAACGCCCGGAAACCATTCAAATGTAGAGACAGCAATATAATAATCTTCCCCGGCACGACAAATGGACGGATCTGCGTTAAAACCAGTCAATACAGGATTTTGAATTTTTACCATTTAAATACACCCCTTTTTTAAATAATGAAAAAGTTAATATCGGAATTCTACCAATTTTCTATTTAAAATTTTTGTATGCTCATAAACCTCCTGATAAATCTTAAATAACTCACGATACCGCTTAACATTTTCGGGAATTGGCTCATATACTTTGACAACATCCAAAAATTCATCTGCACATTGGTCCAAACTGTCAAACCAACCGCATCCATATGCGGCAAGCATAGCAGCACCCATACCCGGACCTTGCTCACTTGCTAGTTTCATAATTTTAGCATCGTATATATCGGCTTGAATTTGTAGCCATGTTTCATTTTTAGCACCACCGCCAATTGAAATAATCGTGTCAATTTGCTTGCCGGCTCCTCGGAAGATTTCAATTGATTCATTTAAGGAAAAGGTAATCCCTTCAATGACAGCCCTTACAAAATGTGCCCTTGTATGTTTCGAATCGGCTCCGATAAAGCTCCCTCGAATATTGGCATCAGGGTGCGGTGTCCGTTCCCCAACGATGTAAGGGGTGAACAACAAACCATTCGAACCAACCGGAACTTCTTCAATTTCAGACACAAAGTCATTAAAGTTTTCATCATTAGCAAATACCTCTTTAAACCAGCTGAGACTGTATCCTGCAGCTAATGTCACACCCATTGTATAGTAGGCATCCTCTTTTGCGTGATTGAAATAATGAACTTTCCCTTTAAAATCACGATCTTTTGTTTCTTCATAAGATAAGACTACACCGGAAGTTCCGATACTGCACAGCGTTTTATCGGAAGAGAGAATGCCGGCCCCAATTGCTCCACATGCATTGTCCGCCCCGCCTGCAAATACTTTTGTTGCTTCATTTAAACCTGTTTTATCGGCAAATTCCTTTGTTAACGTCCCAATGAAATCACTCGACTCCACCAATGGCGGACAAATAGTTGGGTCGATTCCCAATGCTTCACAGAGCTCCCCGCTCCACTCTTTTTTCGCAATATCGAGCAGCAATGTGCCGGCTGCATCTGAATAGTCCATATGAATTTTTTCGGTCATTCGGAAACGCAAATAGTCTTTTGGTAGCATAAACACATGAATTTTTTCAAAAATATTTGGCTCGTATTGTTTTACCCAAAGAATTTTTGGTAAAGTAAAACCTTCCAACGCAACGTTTTTCGTAACTTCAAGCAGTTTTTCTTTCCCAATAATATGATAAATTTGTTCACATTGTTCTGTTGTCCGTGTATCATTCCAAAGAATCGCATTTCTAAGTAATTGCAGTTGTTCATCTAATATAACAAGTCCATGCATTTGACCTGAGAAACTGATTCCTTCTATATCTGACGGATTGCCGTGAAAATTTGCAACAAGTTCGACCAATGCTTCGGTCGTTTTTTCCACCCATTGGTTTGGATCTTGCTCACTGTAACCGGACTTCTCTTGGATTAACGGGTATGATTTTGAAACTTCCCCGGCAACCATACCCTTTTGATCGACCAATAAAACTTTTACAGAACTGGTCCCCAGGTCTACTCCTATCACATATTTCATTTCACATCTTCCTTTTTCACATAATGGAAAAAACAGCTGAACCCGTTTGAGAGTTCAGCTATTAATTTTTTTTAAAGGAGGGTTATTCGTATTTAAAAAGCAGTTAACAAATATTGGTTAACCAATGCCCGTAATTCTTCAACACGGCCGGATTCATTTTTGAATTCTTTCATGTCTAGAACATGTTCTTCTAATGTTTTGAAATCTGCTTTCCCTTGGATGATTTCTTTGCCAATCCCTTCATTGTAACTTCTGTAACGGTTTGCAATGAAATCATCGAGAACATGATCTTCAATTAATTTATGTGCCACTTTTAGACCAACTGCAAAACTATCCATGCCTGCAATATGGGCACGGAATAAATCTTCCGGTTCAAAGGAGCCTCTTCTGACTTTTGCATCAAAGTTTAAGCCACCTTTGCCCAATCCGCCATTTTTAATAATTTCATACATTGCGAGAGTAGTTGCATTAAGATCTGTTGGAAATTCATCCGTATCCCAACCAAGCAACGGGTCACCTTGGTTTGCGTCAACTGAACCAAGCATCCCGTTGATTCGGGCAACACGTAATTCATGTTCAAAGGTATGTCCGGCTAATGTTGCGTGGTTTGCTTCAATATTAAATTTGAAATATGGATCTAAGTTATATTTTTTCAAGAAAGCAATTCCTGTCGCCACATCAAAATCATATTGATGTTTAGTCGGTTCTTTCGGTTTCGGTTCAATTAAAAATTGACCGGAAAAACCGATTTCTTTTGCATAATCAACAGCCATTTGGAAGAAGCGTGCCAAGTTGTCTTGTTCCAGCCCCATATCTGTGTTTAGGAGTGATTCATATCCTTCACGCCCGCCCCAAAATACATAGTTTTCTGCACCTAGGCGTTTCGCAACTTCCAACCCTTTTTTCACTTTTGCCGCAGAGAAAGCAAATACATCTGCGTTGCAAGAAGTTGCCGCACCATGAACAAAACGCGGATGAGTGAACATATTTGCCGTATTCCAAAGAAGTTTTGTTTTGCTCGTTTTCATATAATCTTCAATCATATCAACAATTTCATCAAGGTTTTTGTTTGTTTCCCGAAGCGTTTCTCCTTCTGGTGCGATATCTACATCATGGAAACAGAAGAACGGCGCATTCAGTTTTTCAAAGAATTCAAATGCTGCTTCAACACGAGCTTTTGCTAACTCCATTCCTTTCAGATGATTCCATGGGCGAATCATATTACCATGACCAAATGGATCTGTTCCGTCATATGTGAATGTATGCCAGTAAGCAACACCAAAACGTAACCATTCTTCCATGGTACGGTCGCCAATTATTTCTTCCGGATTATAGAATTTAAATGCTAGTGCGTTTTTAGATGTTGGTCCCTCATATTGAATTTTGGAAACGTTTTCGAAGTATGCCATAGTAGTTCCTCCTAATTTTTCAAAATATCTATTTATATTCATAACAACCACAAACTTATTATAACATGCGGGAACTAGTTTGTCTATTAGATAAACAAAGTTTTAAAAACTTACTTTCCTCTTAAATACTTAAAATTCCCTTTTAAACTGTTGCTTTCTTTTGACTATAAATATCCATCCAAACAGCAAACAATAGGATACTTCCTTTTACAATGTATTGCCAAAATGCTTCCAAGTTCATCATACTCATTCCATTATCAATACTAGCCATAATTAAAGCACCAAAAATAGATCTAATTACATTACCTTTACCACCCATTAAACTTGTGCCACCGATAACGCAAGCAGCAATGGCATCCATTTCATAAGAGGTACCGGCACTTGTAGTTGCAGCATTCAATCTCCCTGTTAACAAAATTCCTGCTAAACCAGCTAAAGCACCCATGATAACGAATACCCATAATGTATTTCGTTTGATATTAATCCCGGACAATGCAGCAGCTTCCGGGTTACCACCAATTGCATATAAATATCTACCAAAGGAAGTTTTCATTGTAACAAAAGCAACAATAATTCCAATTGTTAGGACGATTAAAAATGGAACTGGGATGCCAAAATATCTATTTAACATATATACAACAAGTAAAAGAAGTACAGAATATGCAGTTATTTTTCCATAACTAACAATATGACTTGGGACTATTAAACCAAGACTTTGCCTTTTATTTCTTTGTCTATAGGTAAAATAAAACATTAGAACTATACCAATAATAGCCAAAATATATCCTAGAAGATATGGTAAATAACTTGTTCCTATTGCCATAAAGCTTTCTTTTAATGGGGCAATTGTTTGTCCGTCGGTTATACCAATTAATATGCCTCTAAAGATTAACATGCCCGCTAACGTAACAATAAAAGCAGGTACGGCTCTGTAAGCAACCCACCAACCATGCCAAAATCCAATCAATGCACCAATTGCAACTGCCGCAAGAACAACTGCCCAAGTATCCCACCCGTGCCAAACTTGCAATATAGCAGCAATACCTCCTGTTAATCCAACAATTGAACCTACAGACAAATCAATTTGGGCAAGAATCAAAACAAGAGTCATACCTATTGCTAACAGTGCAATAACCGACATTTGAGTAAATAAGTTGGATACATTCCGTGAAGAAAGAAATTCTCCACCTGTAAAAAATCCAAAAATTACAACGATCAGTAAGAATGCAATTATTAATACATATGCTTGTAAATCAATTTTAAATGAAATCTTGGAACTGAAAGAACTTTTTCCACCACTATTGTTATTAAGATTTGCTTTCATATATTCTTACCTCCAGTCGCCAATGCCATAATTTTTTCTTGAGTGGCTTCATTTCTGGATAGTTCTCCTGCTATCTTTCCCCCCGACATGACAAGCACTCGATCTGACATACCTAATACTTCTGGTAATTCGGAAGAGATAAGGATGATACCTACACCTTGCTTCGCCAGTTCAACGATAATTTTATAGATCTCATACTTTGCCCCAACATCTATTCCTCTTGTTGGTTCATCAAGAATTAGTATTCTTGGATTATTTAAAAGCCATTTACTTAGTACCACCTTTTGTTGGTTTCCACCACTTAATTGGGACACCTTTACTTCAAGATTTGGGGCTTTTAACTTCATCCTGTTATTGATTTCTTCTGCCTTTTTCACTTCCATTGCTTGGTCTATAACATTAAATTTCATAACTTGTTTTAAGGATGCTAGAGTCGTATTTTTCGTAATATCCATTCCTAAAACTAAGCCAAATCGTTTACGGTCTTCGGAGACGTAGGCAATACCAGCTTCAATCGCATCACTTGGACTTTTTATATTTTTTTCTTCTCCTTCCACTTTAATTGTTCCCAAGTATTTACCGTTTGCATATCCTCCAATGATACTAGTAAATAGTTCAGTCCTTCCTGCTCCCATCAGACCTGCAACACCTAAAATTTCGCTTTTCTTCAATTCAAAAGAGGCATTCTTTATTATCTGTTTTCCAGTTCCTTTATGTGTAACAGAATACCCTTCAACTGTAAAAACGGTATCCCCTAGTTTTCGTTCTTCATAAGGATAAATATCGGTCAGACTTCTTCCTACCATTTTTGTAATGATTTTTTCTTCGGTCATATCCTCTATCGAATCTGTACCGATTGTTTCCCCATCTCTTAGAACTGTAACAGAATCTGCAATTTCTAAAACCTCAGATAATTTATGAGAAATATAAATACAAGTAACACCTTTGGATTTTAAATCTCTTAAAATATTCATCAATAATTCTACATCACTATCAGTTAAAGCTGTGGTAGGTTCGTCCAAGATAATAATTTTTGCATTACTGGTTAACGCTTTTGCAATTTCAATTAATTGCTGTTTCCCTACACTTAAATTTCTAACTTTTGTTTGTGGATCGATATCTAAACCGATTTGTTTTTGCCATTTCATTGATTCTGCATACAATAAATTCCAGTCAATAACTGTTCTATGCATCAATTCATTATTTAATAATATATTTTCCGCGACACTCATCTCGCCGACTACCGCTAACTCTTGGTAAATGATAGCAATCCCTGCTTGACGAGAATCATGTATAGATTTGAACTGTACTTCTTGACCATTAATAAAAATTTTTCCATCATATGTTCCAAAGGGATAAACACCACTTAGGACTTTCATTAGTGTCGACTTACCAGCACCATTTTCACCACATAAAGCATGTATCTCCCCTTTACGAACGGAAAATGTAACGTTATTCAATGCACGTACACCTGGAAACTCCTTCGTTATTCCTTTCATTTCTAGAATATATTCCATGACTTATTCCCCTCCTTTTTGCCCCATGTCAAAACTTTCTTCAACACGGGGCTATAGTGCCAAATGGAGAAAGTAAAATTATCCCACTAATTAAGGTCGTGCAGGACGTTCTCCTTCTGGAACATTTTTGTAAACATCGTCATAGGATTGAAATCCATCTTTGATAACTGTATCAACAAGATTGTCTTTATCGACCATAATCGGGTCAAGTTTAATGTATGGTACAGCTTTTTTCCCGTTATTGATCGTGTCATCTGTTTCAATTTTTTCACCTTTTCCAAGTTTTACTGCAACTTCTGCTGATGTAGTGGCTAGTGTTTTAATTGGTTTATAAACTGTCATGGTTTGTGTACCTTCAGCAATTCTTTGACAAGCAGCTAAATCGGCATCTTGTCCGGAAATTACTACTTTTCCAGCAAGACCTTGCGCATCAAGAGCCTGAATTGCACCACCTGCAGTAGCATCATTTGATGCTACAACAGCATCAATTTTATTATTATTAGCAGTTAAAGCATTTTCCATTATTCCCATTGCTTTGTTTGCATCCCATTTTTCAACCCATTGGTCCCCGACAACTTTAATATCTCCTTTATCAATAAGCGGCTGTAAAATATTCATTTGACCTTTCCTAAATAATTTTGCATTATTATCTGTTGGTGATCCGCCCATTAAGAAGTAATTTCCTTTAGGAATCTTTTTAACTAAATATTCTGCTTGTAATTCTCCAACTCTCTCATTATCAAAAGATACGTAAGCATCAACATCCGAGTTAGTTACTAATCTATCATAAGCTAATACTTTTACTCCTTCTTTTTTCGCTTGTTCTACCACTGGTGATAATGAATCACTATTTACTGCAATAATAACTAAAACATCAATACCTTGTGATAACATATTTTGGATTTGGGTCAATTGTTTTGATTCATCATTGTCAGCCGATTGTACAATAACTTCTGCACCTAACTCTTTAGCCTTTTCAACAAATATATCCCTATCGTGTTGCCATCTTTCTAATGATAGGTCTGTTACTGACAAGCCAATTTTTAAATTACCATCATCTGAAGATTTTGAATCATCTTTTTTCTGCTCTCCATTTCCGCCACCTGCATCCTGACCACATGCAGCTAGGCTGATTGTTAGCATAAAAATCACCAAAATGGAAAAAACCTTTTTTAACTTCTGCATAGAATTTTCCCCCTCTATAAATTATTAAACCGCTTACATACTAGATTATAACAGCACCTAATTTGTTTGTCTAGTGGATAAACAAATTAGGTGCTGTTATAACCTTTAGCCAAGTAGACGAATACTATATGTTGTTAATCTAGAATCAAAACCCTGTCTTAAACATTTAATGCAGGACATTTCTATTCAGGTATGTGAATACGGGTTCTTCCAAAATTGCTAGATTTCTTCATTGGTCGTTAGTAGAAGTAAGTAATCAGTAAAGGAATACGTCCATATCAAATATCTATTCAACTGTGAGGTGTGTGAATAAATCGATGTTACTTTTGAATTATTTCTTTAGAATTTTCCATTCTAACTTGATTTTTTTATAAAAAATAGCAGGATTTCTTAACCTGATATCGAAAATTGTATATAATCCCCCCTTACTTATTCATCCTGATTCAATTGCACAAATCACTTTCATTCCTAAGTATGGAATCATATTTTAAAAAGGAGTGACAACATGCCTGTTCTTTCCTACGTTTATGAAGATGCAGGTACGTCAAGGTATACAGATCATGACCAACTTTTTAAAGAACTAATTCATACGTTTTTCGCAGAATTTCTCGAGTTGTTTTTTCCCGAAGTGCATAAGTATATCGACTTTTCGGCGATTCGGCCGCTTTCCGAGGAAGTATTCACTGATCTCTTGGGAGGCGAAAGTCGGCGTGCTGATATTGTTATCGAAGCAACATTAAAAGGGGAAGAAACAATACTCATTATTCATGTCGAACCACAAAGCTACTACCAAGCAAATTTCCATGAGCGCATGTATCTTTACTTTAGCTTGCTTTATAATAAATATAGGAAACCAATTTTACCCATAGCAGTCTTTAAGTATGATAAAAATTATAACGAGAAAAATGAATTTACGATGAGCTTTCCATTCTTCCATGTATTAAGCTTTCAATTTTTAACATTGACATTGCGAAAATTGCGTTGGCGTGATTTTATTCACTCGAACAACCCGGTTGCGGCAGCACTACTCTGTAAGAGGGGCTTTACAGAAGCAGAAAGGGTTGAAGTGAAGAAGGAATTTTTGCGAATGCTGGTTCGAATGCAACTTGACCCGGCACGTCAACGGTTGATCTATGGTTTTTTTGAAAGGTATTTAAAATTGACCGATGAGGAGGAGAAAGTTCTCATGCAAGAGGTTAACAAATTAGATCCTGAATTAGCAAGCAAAATTATGGAATTGCCGATTTCTTATGAGGAAAAAGGGAAGGAAATTGGAAAAGAAATTGGAAGAAATGAGGAAAAACGAGAAATTGCTAAAAAAATGATTTTAGAAGGCCTCTCTCCAAATCTTATAGTAAAAGTTACTGGTCTAAGTCATGAGGACATTAAAGCCCTCAACAAAAGTATTAACAATTAAAAATATACCCTAATTTTTCTGGGAAATTGTTGATACTGTATTTTTTATTAAAGACAAAAATGAAAAAAGTAGAAGGTTTTCATAGCTAAAAAATGGAACGTGTATATAGACGTTCCATTTTTTTGAATTTTTTTAACACAACATAAAAATAAACAAACGAAATTATTGGGTATCAAGAATCGAAACTGCGTTATTTAGGAACTGATCAATCATTTGGGCAGAAACACCTATTGCAGCGGAATAATATGCATGCTTGGAAAAACTAATAATCAAATCCTTTTGATGGTATTTCATTGTGTGGTTTTTTATAAATTTTTCTATCGATTTTTCAAGCCAGTCTTTTGCCATTGCAAGTCGATTACCAATAATGACTTGTTCCGGATTAAAGATATTAATAATATTATTTATTCCGACTCCCAGATACATGCCTATTGAATGGAAGAGATTGATTATATCCTCATTCCCACTATTTGCAAGTTCAAGTAATAACTCTATAGACAAAGTTTCCTCAGTGATATCAGTTAATTTTAATTTTCTTGCCTCTTCTAATAACGCTTTTTCGGAGGCATAAAGTTCCCAGCAGCCACTACTTCCACAAGTGCAATCTTTGCCATTTACTTGTACAATCATATGCCCCGCTTCACCAGAAAAGCCATTCATTCCATAAAAAAGCTCTCCATTCAAAATAATTCCTATACCAATACCAATTCCTGCACTGATATACAAAATATTATCATTTTCTTTTCCTGCACCGTACAGTTTTTCTCCGTATGCACCTGCATTTGCTTCATTTTCAATAACAACGGGAATGTCAAAACAATTTTCGATTTCCTCCCTCAAATTGATATTTTTCCATCCTAAATTGGGTGCAACAAGAACTTCTCCATGGTTATTAACTAACCCGGGAACACCAATACCGATTCCAACTATTCCATAATGGCTTTGTGGTGCGGCATTAATTAAATCGGATATAACTGATTGTAATATTTCAATTACAACTTCATAAGATCGGACGGTAAGTTTTTTATTTACCTCAACAATAATATTACCTCTTAAATCGGTAAGAACGCCCAATATATAATTGACACCAAGGTCTATACCAATCGAAAAGCCGGCCTTGTCATTAAATAGTAGAATTACTGGTCTTCTTCCTCCGCTTGATTGTCCGGGACCTGATTCATAAATTAATTGGTCTTCTAACAATTCATTCACAAGGGAAGAAACGGTTCCTTTATTCAGTCCTACTTTTTGAGAAATATCTGCTCTTGATATTGGTGCCTCATGTAAAATGGTTTCAAGTACTAGTGTTTTATTAATTTGCTTTACTAATTGCTGATTTCCCGTTAGAGTTTTCATATGGTATCCCTCATTAGTCTGTTATGTGATCTCTTTTTTTATTGCTTTCAATAATGGTATTATAGAGTAAAAACTATTTTTTATAACTCAACTTTCGCACCTAAAAAATAAGCATTAATCATTGGTTTTATTGAAACCAG
>NZ_JAJCHL010000062.1:0-20258 GCF_020554505.1 Caldibacillus sp. 210928-DFI.2.18 | reverse complement strand
TTGCGGGGCGCTCCAGTTTGTACGTCGCTAAGCGGGCGCTCTGCGCTTTTCTTACAGAAATCAATTGGATTTTATCTTTTCCGACCGAGTCCCATTGCTTTCTCCATTTTCCGTAACATTTTATTTGCGACCAGTGCAGCTTTTTCTGCCCCTTCATCTAAAATATTATCAAGTTCATCAGAATCGATTAATTCTTTATAACGGTCTTGTATCGGTTGCAGCGCATTAATAATTACTTCGGCGAGATCCGTTTTAAATTCACCATAACCTTTTCCTTCATATTTCTTTTCTAGATCTTCAATAGATATATTGCCAAAAATTGAATAAATCGACATTAAGTTAGAAACACCCGGTTTGTTTTCTTTATCGAATTTCACAACACCGTCTGAGTCGGTAACTGCGCTTTTAATTTTTTTCTCAATTTGCTTCGGTTCATCCAGCATAGAAATAAATCCTTTTTGATTTGGATCAGATTTGCTCATTTTTTTTGTTGGTTCCTGTAACGACATAATCCGAGCACCGACTTTTGGTAAATGAATTTCCGGAATCGTAAAGATATCATTATATTTTTTATTAAAACGTTCAGCCAGATCTCTAGTTAATTCAATATGCTGTTTTTGATCATCGCCAACCGGTACAAGATCAGCGCTATATAATAAAATATCAGCAGCCATCAGTGGTGGGTAGGTTAGAAGACCTGCTGAAACCGCCTCTTTTCCGGCTGATTTATCTTTAAATTGCGTCATTCTTTCCAATTCACCAATATAACTAATGCATTGCAACATCCAAGCTGCCTGGGCATGAGCGGGTACTTCCGATTGAATAAATAATGTAGCTTTATTTGGATCAAGCCCGACTGCTAAATATAATGCGGCCAAACTGCGGATATTTTTCTGTAATGTTTTTGGATCTTGCGGAACGGTAATGGCATGTTGGTCAACAATGCAAAAATAACAATTGTATTCATTCTGTAAGGCGACAAACTGTTTTAATGCCCCAATATAGTTACCGATTGTTATCATTCCGCTTGGTTGAATTCCTGAAAATATTGTTTTCATTGTAACGCCTCCATTATTTTTAAATCGATTACTCTGTAGTGCCTGCATTTTTAGATGGACTATTTACTGAAATAAAAAACCATCCGTCCAAAAGTAGGGACGAATGGTCATAAATCCGCGGTACCACCCTAGTTACCGAAATGGTCACTTTACCTTTAACGCAAGGCATACGCAAATGTCTACTAAACAGAAGAAAATTAGTCCCGTTGTTCGAATTTGACTCGAAAGTCCATTCCATCCGACTTGCAGTTTGTTTCCACCCGCCACAAACTCTCTATAATGCATAAGTAGAATGTACTAATCTTTCTCATCGCTTTACTTGTAATGATTATTTAAAAATGTATATCTGTATTATATGCAATTCATATATAAAAATCAATAAAGCAAGGGGAGAAAATCAATTGGAACCAAAACACAAAATGACAGTTTTCAATAAGACCAATGTAAATGATAATAAATACTCAAAAAAAACACCCGACTAATTTCCTATTGAGTATGATACTTTAGGAAATTAGTGTTATTCACCTTATTTTTATTCAATATAAATAGTAAGCTTTTTACGATTAACCGTCTCAAAAAAAATCAAAAATTATTTTAAAATATATACCCAATTTCTTGAAAATCATGTATAATTAAGAAAAAGATATTCCTATTTTAAATTAATTTTAATTTAAAGATGTTGAAATAAATATTCATATACAAAAATATCCAAAAGGAGCGATCGAAAGAATGGTTACATTGTACACTGCACCTAGTTGTACTTCTTGTCGGAAAGCAAGAGCTTGGCTAGAGGAACATAACATACCATTTAAAGAACGGAATATATTTTCCGAACCTTTGACAATTGAAGAAATCAAGGAAATTTTTCGGATGACAGAAGACGGTACAGATGAAATCATTTCAACACGTTCGAAAACTTTCCAAAAGTTGCATGTGAACTTGGACGCGCTTCCATTACAACAATTGTTTCAACTAATTAGAGAAAATCCGGGACTTTTACGCCGTCCGATTATTATTGACGAAAAACGGCTACAGGTCGGTTATAACGAAGATGAGATCCGCCGTTTCCTTCCAAGAAAAGTACG
This sequence comes from Caldibacillus sp. 210928-DFI.2.18, assembly GCF_020554505.1. Taxonomy (NCBI): domain Bacteria; kingdom Bacillati; phylum Bacillota; class Bacilli; order Caryophanales; family Bacillaceae; genus Caldibacillus; species Caldibacillus sp. 210928-DFI.2.18. Next base: position 18,115 of record NZ_JAJCHL010000062.1, on the reverse strand, counting down.
GACTTATCAATTAAGGGAAGCACAAAAACTTGTCAACTGATTGAAAAAACCAATCCCTTTACTGTTTTTAAAAAACGGTATATAATAAGTTAATCAGCCACCTTCATGCAAAAGTGCGTGAAGGTTTTTTTCTAAATATGGTTTTTTTAAAATACTATGACTTAAACTTACATGTACGGTTACCATATGGACATGTAGTTGAATTGGGTTGGTTACTTATTTTATAATAATTTAGTCTTTTTTATTTCCGTTCTTTTTGGTTTTGTCATAAAATAGGATTAGAAGACATACAATATGTTCATTTAGGCGGGAAAAAAGACGGACTTTTTTGGTTTTTTCAAGGGAACTTTACCCTTCAAATAAATGGTCGAGAAGGGAGCGTTATGAAATGGAGATCGAACGCATTAATGAGAATACATTAAAATTTTTTATTTCTTATGTAGATGTAGAAGAACGAGGATTTGATCGTGAAGAAATTTGGTATAGTCGTGAAAAAAGTGAGCAATTATTTTGGGAAGTAATGGATGAAGTAAACGAAGAAGAGGACTTTCCTTTCGACGGACCGTTATGGATTCAAGTTCAAGCTTTAGAGAAAGGATTGGAAGTATTTGTCACAAAAGCACAACTTACTAAAGACGGCGGTCGCTTGGAATTACCGCTTGAAGGAAAATTTAGTGCTTTTCCAATAACTGAGCAAGTAGATGACATACTTGACCACCATTTCCAATACAGTGAGCAAGAAGAAATGGAAGAGGTGGATGAACATTCGATTTCCTTTGTTGCTTACTTTAATGAATTCGATGATCTCATCCCGCTGGCCAAACGTTTGAATCCTGAAGGTGCTATAACGAAACTATACGCAGTTGAAAATTCTTATTACTTATATATAGACTTTCCGTTTGACGTTTTTACCGAAGAAGAAATTGATGATTGTTTGAGCATCATTCTCGAATATAGTATGGAATCACAACGAACGATTCATTTTTTACAAGAGTACGGGAAGGAAATTATTTCTGAAAATGTCTTTACGGTTATTCGGAAATATTTTCATTAAATGTAAAAATGACGATTTTGAATTCCATTTTTATAAAAAACCGGTTTTCTGCCAAGGAGAATCGGTATTTTTTTATGTTTTTATCCTTCAAAACGGTTATTTTCATCTTTTGACGAGTTTATGAAACCCGTTCATAATAAGGAACATCCGGGAAAGGAGGAGAATCATTTGTTCATTGCTAAAACGAGTTCAGGTGACTTTATATCCGTTTTAAATGGAACTTACGATGCAATTAAGGATATTAAAAAGCACGAACCGTTTTTTTGCCCTTCCTGCAATGGTGAATTAATTCTTAAAATGGGTGTGAAAAAAATTCCTCATTTTGCCCATAAGAGTAAATGTCCGATAAAACCGGAAGGAGAGTCAGAAATCCATTTGCTGGGAAAAAAGAAATTATATGAATGGTTAACCGTACAAGGATTTCAACCGAGAATGGAAGTATTTCTATCTGCCTTGAATCAACAACCTGATTTGCTGTTTGAATGGGGTGGAAAAAAAGTTGCAGTTGAATTCCAATGTTCGATCATACAGACAAACGAAATCAAGCGGCGGACATTAAATTATTTAAAATATTCATACTGGCCGCTTTGGATTGTTAATCAAAAACATGTAACAACACGATATGGATCTATGATTCATTTAAGTGAGTTTTTAACCGGTTTTATTAATAAAACTGCAAATGGAACTTCCTTTTTGCTTTCGTTTGATCCGGAAACCGACTGCCTCTATTTATATAACAATATTATTCCGTTCTCAATTAATCGTGCATATACGAGCATTAATAAATTTACCCTTAAGGATACATTGGTGAAAGTTCTATCACAAAAACGGCAATCTCACCGGTTTTACGAAAATTGGAATGACCAATTGGAAAAATGGATACAGAGGCTATCCCTAATGCCCAATGGAAGAAACAATCCCTTTTTACAGTTTTTATATCATCATCAAATTCATGTAACAGAACTTCCTCCTGAGATTGGCTTGCCGGTAAGAAATATGTTTCTTATTTATAATCATCCAATAGAATGGCAATTTTATATTTGGTTTTATTTTTTATATAGACGAAAAAAAGGAGAAGCTATTCCCGTTCAACAAATAAAATCATTTGTCGTTCACAGTTTGAAACAAATAATTAAATTCCGTGATTTAGTGCTCTTTTCCGAATCAGAACATTATCGTCCCGTTCATGATTATTTACAAATTTTAACCGATATTGGATTTTTCAGCAGAATTGGGGACAAATTAATTGTAAAGAAAGTACCAAAACGAATTGTCAATCCACATCTTTTCAGGCAAGAAAAAAGCAAGGATTTTTATCGTCGTTATAAAGCAATCATTTTAAAACCTTTTCTATTGACGGAATGATTAGATAGGGTTATTTTTAGAATTAACATATATTTCCTTTCATCTTTTTAGAATTGCATACATATATAGGAAATAAATTACCAATGAATGGAGGAGTTATGATGTCAACAGAAAAAGCAGTAAAAAAACTGCCGGCAAGAAATGAAATCCCGGTAAAGGATACATGGGCACTGGAAAATATTTTTGCAACAGACGAAAAATGGAAAGAGGAGTTTGAGCAGATTAAAGCGATAATTCCTAAAGCTTTTGAATTTCAAGGGAAACTTGGTGAAAATGCTGACGTTTTATATGAAGCATTGCAATATCAAGATGAAGTGATGATGCGACTGGGGAAATTGTATACATATGCCCATATGCGATATGATCAGGATACGACAAATTCTTTCTATCAAGGAATGAATGATCAAGCGAGAAATTTGTATACTCAGGCAGCAAGTGCTTTTTCCTTCGTTGTCCCCGAATTACTGGCGATTGATGAGAATAAAATTCGACAGTTTTTAACCGAAAAAGAAGAATTAAAGTTATATGAGCATGCTTTGGAAGAAATTAATTTGCAACGTCCGCATGTATTGTCACCTGAAGTAGAAGCGATTTTAGCCCAAAGTACAGAAGTGACGGATGCGCCGAGTAATACATTCGGCATGCTAAATAACGCAGACTTGGAGTTTCCATCTATTGTGGATGAAAACGGAGAAGAAGTCGAAATAACGCACGGCCGTTATATTCGCTTTTTAGAAAGTGCGGATCGCCGTGTGCGAAAAGATGCGTTTCATGCTTTATATGAAACGTATGGGAAATTTCGAAATACGTTTGCGAGTACACTAAGCGGACAAGTAAAACGCAATAATTTTTATGCTAATGTCCGTAAATACAAATCGGCACGGGAAGCCGCACTATCCGCCAACAATATTCCGGAGTCGGTATATGATAATTTAGTGGAAACAATCAATAAAAACTTGCCGCTTCTACACCGTTATGTCGCATTACGGAAAAAGGTGCTTGGACTTGATGAATTGCATATGTATGATTTGTATACACCGCTTGTTAAAGATGTCAAAATGGAAGTGACCTTTGAAGAGGCAAAAGATATCGTCTTAAAAGGATTGGCTCCAATGGGGGAAGAATATCTTTCCGTTTTAAAAGAAGGGTTTGCCAATCGCTGGGTAGATGTCCATGAAAATAAAGGAAAAAGAAGCGGGGCTTACTCATCCGGAGCGTATGGAACCGATCCGTATATATTGTTAAACTGGCAAGACAGTGTCAATAATTTGTTTACCCTTGCCCATGAATTTGGTCATTCGGTACATAGTTACTATACAAGGAAATACCAACCATTTCCTTATGGCGATTATTCGATTTTTGTTGCCGAAGTTGCCTCCACTTGTAATGAAAATTTATTAAGTGAGTATTTGTTAAAAACATTGGACGATGATAGAAAACGGCTGTACATTTTGAATAATTATTTGGAAACATTCCGTGGCACGGTATTCCGGCAGACCATGTTTGCTGAATTTGAACATGATATTCACATTCGTTCCCAAAAAGGGGAAGCATTGACGGCAGAATTACTGACAAACATTTATTATGATTTAAATAAAAAATATTTTGGTGATGATGTTGTTATTGACGAGGAAATTGGCTTAGAATGGGCGAGAATTCCACATTTCTACTACAACTATTATGTTTACCAATATGCAACGGGCTTAAGTGCATCAACGGCATTGAGTAAACAAATTTTAGAAGAAGGAGAGCCTGCCGTAGAACGATATATCGGTTATTTGAAATCCGGAAGCTCGGATTATCCAATCGAAGTGTTGAAAAAAGCCGGGGTGGATATGACAACGTCGGAACCGATCGAAAACGCCTGCAAAGTTTTTGAAGAGAAATTGACTGAAATGGAACGACTTTTAAATAGATAAATGAAGGTATGTGAAAAAGGGCAAGTTTGGGTGAATTCACCTGCAAAATTTGCCCTTTCTATACTGATACAAAAACTTATTTTGATTTATCACTCCAAGATACTTTCTACTATTAGACATTTTGACAATTTGTCACATAGTATTATTTTTTAAATCCTTTAAATTGGTTATGGTAATTTATGTAAGATAAAAATATTAAGATAGAAAAAAATAGGAAAGTTGCCGTCAGATACAATGGAAAAATTTTCAAAATACCAAAGAGATAACCGACAAAAGAAACAATGACTAATAAAATAAACCCACCTATATACCAACGATTCATATGATCACTCTCATTAGATAATTTGTCCTTATCATTTTATGTAGCGGTGCGGTACAGTATGATAGGTGGGTGAAATTTGTCCCAGTATGACAAAAAATGTGTCGAAAATGTGAAATATATAATAATGACTTGCACAAAGGTTGAGGATTTGATATTATAGTGGTGTGAAGTTATTCACAAACAAACATATACCCCTTTGTTTGACCGTGAAAATTTCTCCCATCCCCTTTGTTCGTAACATGGAAGAGAGGTACAGTGGACCACCCATCTGCTGGACCTCTCTTTCTATTTACCATTTGTTAATGTAAAAAAAAAGACTGCTTAATAAAGTCAAACTACTTTATCAAACAGTGCTTATATCTTGTCATTTTTTATTATTGTAATTTATGCGCCAAAATGTACCGTGTTCGGTATGAATACGTTCAACAACTTGCTGGAGCAGCAACTTTTTCATTTCTAATTCCACTTGTAAATGAGGTAAATCGTAAACAAATGCGATATCATCCGTGGAGACAATTTCATGATAACGAATAAATGATAATAAAGGCGGTAATGAATTGCTGACAGGACGTTCTCCCAATATATCAGTCATAATTTCAATATATACTTCATAAGGATTTACACCTGCTAATTTCAGTCCTTCTTCTTCAACATTATTGTTAAAGAAAACAATTGTTGGTGTTTCCGTTACGTCCATTTCATTAGAAATTTTCAGATCACACTGGAAAGCATGGGAAGTGCTTTCTGAATGTATATCTTTATAAAATTCATCCACATCCAATAAGGAATCATGGGCACATTTAATAAGCGTATTTAATTCCGTAATATCTTCACCTTTTAAATAAAAATATTCCTGAAGTTTCCGCAAAAAACGAATTCCTGCTTTTTTTCCTTGCAATTCAGCAGCTTTTACGGCAATGGACGCTAAAAACGGGGAAGTTAAATTCAAGTCCGCTTGAATATCATCACAATCAATACATTTTCTGCGAACCGTTTTTTCTAATTTCTTTGTTATCGATTTGCGTGGTCCGGAATTTAAGTCTGTCAACTTGCCGCTTAATACATAAGTTAAACTGAAGTAATGACCGTATTCAAATTGTAATTTTTTTATAATCGGTTCTAGAGCAAAACAGTCTGAACATAGCGGATCGATAAATAAATACATTTCAAGCGGTCTGTCACTACCGCTAATCAAGCTAGATAAATTGAAATCATAACGATTTTTGTCGATCACTGGACCTCACCTTTTCTACTTTCATATTCATCATCGGTATTAACCATATGGTGGGCAGTAATTACTAACCGCGAAAAAAACTCTTCCCGGATCGGACCGGAAAAACCTACTTCATCCATTGCTTGAGACATGCAAGTTAGCCATGCGTTTGCCCTTTTTGGAGTAATAGGGAAAGCAAGATGTCTCATCCGCAATCTCGGGTGGCCATGTTCAGATGTATATAAAGGAGGTCCGCCTAAAAACTGGGTTAAGAATTGCTTTTGTTTTCTGGCTGTTTCTCGCAAATCATCCGGAAAAATTGGTGACAAATCCGGATGCAGTTTAACTCTTTTATAAAATGCATCCACGATTTTATGCAATGTTTCTTCCCCGACCATTTCAAACTGTGAAATTATTTTCCTTTCCATAACGGATAACTCCTTTATTTCACTTTGGATATATTTTAACAGCGTAGAAGAATTAACTCAAATAAATAGCTTTTTCATGATAGGCTGAGCAATTCATCGTAGTCAAGTTGAAAACTGAGAAGCACAATAAAATGTGAAAAAATGAGCATGCAAAAAAGGATTAAACGATTGCCTATTAACTCCAATTCATCAAAACATCACCCGGTTAATTTTCCACCGGGTGTTTTATTTCGAATATTTTATAATGGAGCTTATACGATAACATCTTTCAAAATTTTAGCTACGTAATTTTTTGTTTCTTTAAAAGGGGGAATCCCGTTATATTTTTCGACATTGCCAGGTCCGGCATTGTAAGCAGCCAGAGCCACATCAAGTGAACCGTAACGGTCAAGCATTTGCCGTAAATATTTTGCACCAGCCATTATATTTTCTCTCGGATCATCAATATTCATAACGCCTAAACTTTTGGCGGTAGATGGCATTAACTGCATCAGTCCCCGTGCTCCACTGGGACTAACCGCATAAATATTAAAATTTGACTCTTGTTTGATCACAGAAACGAGCAAGGAAACAGGTAAATTGTAAGTTTTTGCTGCCTCTTCAATTATCGGTTGCAGTTGTTCATCAGCAATCTTTACGGCTGGTTTTATATTTGTTTGCAAAGAAGGTAAACCGTTTCCGGCAGGGGAAACAGCTATAGTAGCATTCTTTGTTTCATTATTTATATTTTGTAATACTAATAACTGTTCGAGCATGGAAGAAAACAACGGAGAACTGCCGGACGATGAAGAATTCCCGCTCAAACTGTCCATATCTCTCAAAGCATTAATTTCTAAAATTGTTTTGATTTGTTGTATATTCATCGACACACAACCTCTTCAACATTTATACGGACCGCTTTTTTCGCCATACATTATAAAAACGTTGTACTTTATTTTCTGTCTTTCTTACGGGAATGTTCAAAGATGTTAACAGACGAGTAATATGTTTGTACGCTTTTGGGTCCGTCACTTCATATTCTACCTCAAAATCTTCTTTATTTAAATAAAAACTTTTATCCAGTACTAAAAGCCCCTCATAAAACGGAATTTCAGCCCTGGAAGTAGTCAATGTACCGAAATGACTAATTTTTTCAAGCGAAATTTGCATTGACTTTAATTTTTTTTCGATTGCTCCTTTAGGAAAAACTTCATGTTCAAGTAACAAATCCCGCTCAACTTCTGATATAGGTTCATTTGTTTCCAAAAGCCCCTCGTCATTTGGTTCTTTTAATGTTAACTCCATATGCCCCTCTTTCGTTCTAATTCGGAGAGCGCAACCGGCTTTTTTTAGCGCAAAGTCATCGGTGTCAAAATAGTCATTTACTTGGAGAAAAAAATCATTTTCGGTTACCCCTAAAAATTGTTGCAATCTAATAAATTCATCTTTTGTCAATACATTTTTAAATTCAATTTCTAAATGATTTTCCATAATTTACCCCCACATAATTGAATGAATCGAAATCACGATCTCAAAATTTTTCTTTATAACCTTCGTATAATTATTTTGAGCGAATATCTAATCTTTTTGCGACTGTATGGTAAAATAATATCAGATTACCATATAAAAACTGAAGAAATAAATTTGACATATCGGTAAATGCCGATTGGTCGGAAGGATACGGTGTGGGTCATACAAACGTTATCACAAAGACTACGCATTTAGGATGTATTCCTTCTGATCAGCAGATAAAAAAACCGCTGGAAGTAGTACCTAATTTTAATAAAATCAATGTGGTTGATATAACACGGAAGAAGTGTGCGTTATGTACAGAGGTGATTTCAAAATGAATTGGGAAGAGTTTTTAGAACCCTACCGGCAAGCTGTTGAGGAGTTAAAAATAAAATTAAAAGGGATTCGCAGACAATTTGAATTAGAAAAAACACATTCATCAATTGAATTTGTGACCGGTCGTGTTAAACCGATCGCAAGTATACTAGACAAGGCAAAACAAAAAAATATTCCTTTAGATGAATTACATACGATGTACGATATAGCCGGACTGCGGATTATGTGTCAGTTCGTTGATGATATAAAAAAAGTTGTTGAGCTGCTTAGAAACCGTAATGATTTAGAGATTGTTGAGGAGAAAGATTATATATCGCATAAAAAAGCGAGCGGTTATCGATCTTATCATGTCATTATCAGTTATCCGGTCCAGACAATTCATGGTGAAAAGAAAGTGTTGGCGGAAATTCAAATTCGTACATTAGCCATGAATTTTTGGGCGACGATCGAACATTCTCTAAATTATAAATATAACGGTCAATTCCCGGAAGATATCCAGTTCCGACTTCAGCGGGCAGCAGAAGCAGCGTTTTTGCTTGATGAAGAAATGTCGGAAATTAGAGAAGAAATTAGGGATGCTCAAAGATTTTTTTCCAGTAAAAAAGATTATCCACAAGATGCTTAACACTAAAAAGCTTATTTTTTCAAAAAGCTATTGGTTCCTGTACAATCATTTTGTGGCATGCATCATTTAGCAAAAAAATTTCTGAAAACCTTTTGGGAGCCAATTATAAATTAAACATGGGGGTGCAAAGATTTGAAATTTGCCATCGTTTCAAAAGGGGATGAAAAGTCGAATACGTTATCCGAGAAATTGAAAAGCTATTTGACCGATTTCAAATTGGAATATGATGAAATAGAGCCCGAAATTACGATTTCGGTAGGGGGAGACGGTACACTGTTATCAGCTTTTCAACGTTATCGCCATCGTCTTAATGATACAGCATTTGTCGGTATTCATACCGGTCATTTAGGATTTTATGCAGATTGGATGCCGGATGAAATTGAAAAACTTGTCATCGCTATTGCCAAAACAAAATGTCGGATTGTCGAATATCCGTTACTTGAAGTCATTATTTATTATAATAACGAAAGAAAAGAAGAACATTATCTGGCATTGAACGAAGCGACCATTAAAAGTGTAGAAGGTACCTTTGTAATTGATGTTGAGATTAAAGATGAATTGTTTGAAAGATTTCGAGGAGATGGGTTATGTGTTTCCACTCCATCCGGAAGCACTGCCTACAATAAAGCGTTGGGAGGGGCCATTATTCATCCGTCATTGGAATCAATCCAGATTGCCGAAATGGCTTCGATCAATAATCGCGTTTTTCGGACAATCGGTTCGCCGTTAATTTTACCGGCCCATCATAAATGTATTTTTCGACCTGTAACCCATAAAGATTTCTTAATCGGAATCGATCATTTAACATTTGTTCAGAAAGATATCCAGTCGCTGCAATTTCGAGTGGCTGATCAAAAGATTCGTTTTGCCAGATACAAACCGTTCCCGTTCTGGTCAAGAGTCCGTGCGTCATTTATCGATGAATAGTTGATTTTTTCCTTGGAAGCCATTTGTAGAAATAATGACAAGCACTTACTATTGTTAAAACAAAGGAGTTAGAAATGATTTATGGCAAAACCTTTCATACTTGAATGGGTCATTACAGAAAATGATCACGGAAAAACAACGAGACAATACTTACAAGAGCGGGGAATTTCTAAAACTTCATTAACCGATATAAAGCTTCATGGCGGCAATATTTTAATAGACGGCATTCATGTAACGGTACGGCATGTTTTAAAAAAGGGGGAGCAGTTAACCGTTATTTTTCCGGTTGAGGAGCCCAGCCAAACTCTCTTACCTGAAAAAATCCCTCTTCACATTGTTTACGAAGATGATTATGTACTGGTTATAAATAAACCGGCATTTATGAATACGATACCGTCCAGAGAGCATCCGACCGGAAGTCTAGTCAATGCGGTAATGGGTTATTATAAGGGAATTGGCTTAACGGCAGCTCCTCATATTATCACAAGGCTTGACCGAAATACATCAGGACTTGTTTTAGTGGCTAAATATCGTCACATCCATCATATTCTAAGCAAACAGCAACAGGAAAAACAGGTAAAACGGGAATATGAAGCATTTGTTGAAGGAATCGTCGCGGAAAACAACGGGATGATTGAAGCACCCATTGGTCGAAAACAGGACAGTATTATCGAACGTACTGTAGCAGATGACGGTCAATACGCCTGCACCCATTTTCAAGTTGTTGAACGATATAAACATAAACAGATTACGCATGTTAGGGTAATGCCGGAAACCGGTAGAACGCATCAAATTCGCGTACATATGGCTCATATCGGTCATCCGTTAGTGGGAGATGATTTATATGGCGGTTCACAGTTCTTTTTGAACCGCCAGGCTTTACATTGTCGGCGTCTTCATTTTCTACATCCTGATATGGAAAAAACGATGGAGTTTTCCGTACCATTGCCGAGAGATATGGAGAAGCTTTTGGAGATTTCAGCAGGTGACTCGGATCATTGAAAAAGTACAAAAATATTACTTTAATTGATTTTCCGGACACGATATTTAGTTGGTTTATTCACAGGATATGAAGCAAGTGAACGAATTCAAACATTTTTTTAGAGGGGCGGATATGCCCCAGTTTTGCCATGAAAAATAAAAAAACTTTTAAGGGAATTTTGTGAATTTTTCCGAAACATATTTTTGGTGAGAAGGAACTTGAATGATCTCCATTTCCGGATAGCGAAGGGCCGTTAATTTGCCACCGAATACACAACCGGTATCAATATTATATGTATGATTTACAATTCTTACATTATGGACGGGAGTATGACCGTAAACAATGATCCGATTGCCTTGATAATATTTTGCCCAATCTTTTCGAACCGGTCTCCCATCCGAAAGTTTTTCCCCGTTAACATCCCCATACAAAACAAAGGTTTGAACTTCTTTATTCGTACGACCGATAAAATCTTCGCGGATTCCGGCATGGGCGATGATTAATTTTCCGCCATCCAATTGCAAATACATGGGTGCTTCTTCATATAATTTGATAAATTTTGTCCGAATTTCTCGTTGCTTTTCTACCGGCAAATGTTCATATTCAGCAACCGTTGTCTCTAATCCATGAGATATTTGCACGTTATTTCCGAGAAAATAACGATATAATTTATTACAATGATTCCCTGGTGTATAAACTGCTTGATTTTGCTTAACAAGTGAATAAACAAGTTCAATTACTTTCACGGAATCCGGACCCCGATCCGTTAAGTCGCCTAAAAAGGCAAGTGTTCGATCTTGATTATTCTTTATTTCATCACCAAAAAACTGATAACCTAATTTATCCAATAACTCCATTAATTCCTCATAGCAACCATGGACATCTCCAATAATATCGAATTTCATACAATTGAATCCCTTCTTTACAATTTAAAGCAGAACATCCTTTAACGAGGGTATTTTTTACTATAAACGAAAAATTGTTTTAATGAAACTTATATTTAGGTTGACTATTACCTTAGGGATTAGTCTATGATTATTTTGTGAGGTGATCGTTATGTTCATACATGAGGTTTGCAAAAAATGTTCCTTAACAAAAAAGGCGATATATTATTACGAAAAGCATGGGCTTATTCGTCCGAACATTGGAGAAAATGGATATAGAAATTATAGTGAAGAAGATGTATCGACATTAAAGGAAATTTTTGTTCTGAGAAAGTTGGGATTAACGATTTCTGAAATTAAAAATGTCCTTTTGAGTAGTAATAAGGCTGTGTCCCTGTTAAAGTACAAATATTTAATGGATTTAAAGAGGGAAAAAGTAATGGAACAACAAAAATGCCTTGAACTACTTATTGAAAACTATAATGTTGATAAAGGAATAGAATATATTGACATTCATCTCAACAGGTCTTTTACCATTAAAGAAAAATTAATTCAGGCTTTTCCGGGCGTATACGGTATATTTTTGTCTGTTCATTTCGGTCAATTTCTAAATGAAAAAGCAGATACGGCAGAAAAAGAGGAAGCATATGGTAAAATTGTCGATTTTTTGGATAAAGTGAGAATAACGCGGGAAATGGAAGAATATTTAGAAAGTGTTATTCCCTTAACGGATCAGGAAGTCATTGAAAAAATGAATAGTACTTTCCTAAATGCAGTTAAAGATATCGAAAACTATATTGTTAACAATCAACAGGAAATTGAGGAGTATATCAAATTTCGGAATTCGAAAGCTTATAAGTCAACACCTGCTTTCAAATTGCAACAATTGTTGGTAGAGTTTCAGCAAAGTAGCGGCTATGATGAAGTTTTTGTTGAAAATTTGAAGATTTTGAGCGCTTCTTATCTGGAATATTCAGAGAAACTTCAAGAAGCAAACAAAATATTGCTTGAAAGGTATCCCCAAACAGCAAAATTTTACTGAACTTTTCCTAAAGATCGGTGAGGTACTGGGGTATGTGTTTCTTTTGTTCGGAATGACAACAATTATTGGTAGAAAACGATAAAATTAGTCGTACACATTATTTTCAACCATTTTCTTACTTTTCAATTTGCGAAGAATATAGTACTATTAGTAGTAGGTACTAATAACATGTAATAAACAGGAGTTTGGAATACATTGAATTTTGAAACGGAGGAAGAAATATGGTATTGTCGCTAAAAGGGAAAACATTTGTCATTATGGGTGTTGCCAACAAAAGGAGTATTGCTTGGGGAATTGCCCGGTCTCTCGACAAGGCTGGTGCCCGACTGATTTTTACATACAACCAAGATCGCATGCTTAAAAATGTGAAAGAATTAGCGGAAACATTAGAAGGCAAAGATTATTTGTTGCTGCAATGTGATGTGACAGTTGATGAAGATATTACTGCTTGTTTTCAAGAAATAAAAAATCAAGTCGGTACAATTCACGGTGTTGCGCACTGCATCGCATTTGCCAACCGGGAAGATTTAGAAGGTGAATTTGTCGATACGTCCCGTGACGGCTTTTTGCTGGCCCAAAACATCAGTGCCTATTCTTTGACGGCCGTAGCCAAGGAAGCCAGACCGCTTATGACTGAAGGCGGAAGTATTATTACTCTTACATATCTAGGTGGCGAACGGGTTGTCACGAATTATAATGTGATGGGTGTTGCGAAAGCTTCGTTGGATGCAAGTGTTAAATATTTGGCGAATGATCTTGGAAAGGACGGTATTCGCGTTAATTCGATATCGGCGGGACCGATTCGAACATTATCTGCTAAAGGAATTCGTGGTTTTAATTCCGTATTAAATCAAATTGAAGAAAAGGCACCGCTACGGAGGACCGTGACGCAAGAAGAAGTGGGCGATACCGCATTATTTTTATTCAGTGATTTATCTCGCGGAATTACCGGGGAAAATATTCATGTCGATGCCGGATTCCATATTTTAAGCGGGATTTAATTTTTAAAGCTAGTTCGATAAATTGATCGGCAATGTCAGTTTTCTACATGACTTATGGGAAGTAAGCAAAGTCCGGCATCACGTCTTATTTCTTTAAGTGTGTGGTATGATGAAAGGAAGTATGCGTTAGGAAAGTAGAAATTGAAAAATTTATACTTTCCTATTAGCTAATGAAAGGAAAGGGATGTCACTTGGAAAAATACAGGGAAGTTTTGAAATTGTGGCAGTCCTATCAAATCAATTCGGCTGAAGATTTAGATAAATATTTGAAAGCGGTAAAGTTATCAATTTCAGTGGCAGCCCTCGTGCTATATTTGAACAATATAATCAAAAACTGTGTTATGAGTATTTAAAAGAAAAAATAATAAAAAGAGAAAAATTAAGTGTTGATCTTATTAAAGAAATTGATAAGATTTTAACCGGCGGAACGTATGATGAAAAGCGATACATTGTCAATGAAGAGCGCCCGGGCGAGTTTAAAAAACATGATTATGTTACTGGTATTTTGGAAGTTGGTTCTTCTGCTGAAAATGTAGAAAGTGACATGATCCAATTGATTGAAGAAGTGAATGAGTATGACGGAAAAGAAATTTTAAAAGTGGCGACGTATTTCCATGCCCGTTTTGAATATATTCATCCTTTTGCAGACGGAAACGGCCGGGTAGGCAGAACAATGATGAATTATTATTTGATGACGCATAACCATCCCCCTTTCATCGTTTATAATGAGGATAAAAAATTATATTATGAGTGTCTGCAAAAGTATGATGAAACAGAAGATTTGAATCCTCTGTATAAATTTTTTAAATATGAGACGGAAAAGACTTGGAAAAAGGCTTTAGAGCTTGCAAATGGAGAAGTGCGTGAACGAAAAGGACTGGAAGATTATACGTAATATAAAATGATAAAAACACTTGCTAATGAAACTTGGTTATGTTCTATTTTGTGAGGGGAAAAACATGGATGAAAAATATGCAGAAGATGAATTATAACCTGTTTCCGGGATGTAAAAAGATTCTTTCAACAACATAATACAATAAAATAAATAGAGCACACTGATTGGTAATATGTTTATTGTGACCAGTGTGCTTTTTTATAGAGTTTTTACGGCCAGATGATACCGGCTAACTCAGGAAAGTCGATAAACGGGTTACGGTTGCCTTGGATCTCATAAATAGCAAGATTGCGGTGTTTTTCGTAAACGGTCACCGGAAAATCCCGATTCCATTTTAACAATACAGGTATATGTATTTTTTTCATAATTGATTTCTTTATAGCATCCGGGTAGCGAACGAAAAAATAGAGCATTGCCCGGGCAACCGTCCCTTTGCCGTATTCCGGTTCAAAATATTCCCCGGAAGCAACTCCGCAATGATTACGAATCGGTTCTGTTTCTGATTCGGGATTATAAAAAGCATGGTCGCCATACGGTAAATTGGAACGTAATGTATTGCAATCCGGCTGACAAACAAATAAATGATGAAGATCTCCTTTCATCGGTTCCGCTGCATTGAACCAACTTTGAGGAACAATATGCTCTGTGTTAAATTTTGACTCATAATCGATTGATTTCACTCTTTTTAACATTTCATGCTTATTCAAATATAACTGGTTTAATTCCTGAAATTTTTCATACCGCTCATTGACGGTCATAAAATCATCTAAAAGAAATGTATCCGGATCATTAATTTTTCCTGAATAAATACTTTTCATTGTACCGTCCGGTTGTAAATCGACCCATGTATATAAATACATATCTTTACTCAAAAAATAAGGAATGATATTTTTATGCGTCTTTTTTAAATAGGAATGGAGGGAATAAAATACATTTTTTCCTTTCCCATGAAGGTTCAACTTTCTATAATACTTTTTCATGAACTGAGCATCTTTTTCCTTATCATAGTAGATATTCTCGTTTTCTTTTATTCTTTTAAGATTATTTTTTAACAAAACAATTGCTGCATTTTTTGCTATGATTCCCGGTTGATCAAACTCGGTCAAATCAAGTTTTATATCCTCACGATGATTTTCCAAAAAAACCCTTCCCCTCAAAACGATAGATTTCCTGACCGGTACCTAAAAAGGATCCGTAAATTTTACACAAGATTGGTATAATCCGTATTACGTACAACCCGAAAAACGGTATTTGAATGCAAATTTTCAGAACAAGAACTTTTTATGCGTTTACCTTTATCTTTATTTTACATAAATAAGTGTTCTTTTCCATTGATTAAGCAATTAACACAATTGCTTTTTTCCGCATACAAATAATAAGGCAGAATTTGTGTGAAAGGGGACAAAGCATGAAACAGAGCGCTAAAGGTAAAAAATGGAAACCAACCATGTTTATTCAACAGCCCGATTATATGATAGGAAATGTAAATGTTCAAAATGAGTATCGTTTTTTTATCGATTTTTATCATGATCGTGGTGGGGGCGAACATATTATGGATGAAAAAGAAAGAACTCAAGCAGAAGCGACAGATGAGGAAAAAAAACAGGATGGTCAAATGAGCAATCAAGAAAAAGAAAACAATACAGAAGACTTTATTGAAAAAATAAGTGGCGAGCTAATACTGGAAGAGGCGGTTAATGAATTAGACCTAATGAATAATAAAGACATGCAAACTTATGAAGAACATGGAACAGACACACCGGATGTCGAGGGTAATTTAATTATAGAAGAAAGTGAAGATGATGATACATTTTCAGAAGGTAAGGATTTTTCCTTAGCAGATCTAGAAGTAGTTGAAACAGATCGGAAGGAAACCGGGGGTACGCATGTAGAAGAAATGAATGAGGCTCGAGATGATACAGAAGAAACGCTGAATAAGGAAAAATTGGAACGGAGACGAGAGATTAGACAGCTGGTCAGACGGTTGGCATTTTATCCGAATGTATTGGAGCGGCCGGTTTGTGAAGCGAAAATTAATGGGGATAAAGTATGGATTCAAATTCTTAGCAAACGGGGAGATCAAGTACGAATCAGGAGAAACAGAAAAATTGAGACCATTCATATTGATGAAATTGAAGAGCTTGAGGTTCAAACATAAAAAGAATAGGAAAGAATACACGCAAATGGAGATGCAACCCGGGACCTTGATTTAAAGCAGGTTGCAACTCCATTTTTTTATTTATCCGTCATGTACGGTCACTCGAAGCAAAGGTGGGAGATAGGTGCAAGTAAACTTCCCAATAAAAATAGTAGTACAGACTCATAAGTCTATACTACATCTAAAAAATTCTTAACCTGTAAAAGGTCCTGGTGTTACTGCCGGATGACAATTAACGCCACAGAAGCAGTCCAAGTCAACCGTAATGCATATACCGGTGTTTACATATCTGCCAAATGCACCTTGGTCTAAGAAAAAGAATAGTAAGTTCGCTAACCCAACTTGTGTTTTCTCATCGTTTGTCGTTTGTGTTACAGGAACGGCTTGTAGAAGTTCTAATGTTGCACAACAAGTTTCGGGATCGACATCTACAACACGGAAAGCGATTGATTCATATACATTTACATCAGGACCGGTACCGGTTCTTCTGATTCCCCTTCCGACAAAGTATTCACATGTACCTTTACAAATCAAAGAGACCGGGATGGTTGTATAGGGACTGGTTGCATTTAATCCGCCGCATAGTTCCTGAAGAGAGGTAGAACATCCACTGGTGCAATGACTATTGGCAGGGTCCACTTTTTCTTGGGCTTCTAAAATGTCAAGTAATATATCACAAACACAGTTATGGTCGAATGTATCTGGTTTAATGCCCATTATCTTTCCTCCTTATCAGTATTTCATATTCACTTACAGACTATGTGAGAAGGCTAATAACGGTATCGGTAAAACGCCTATTTTTAGTTTTTTTAATTATAAAGATGAGATTTCTTTTATATATTGAAGGAGGAGGGATTTTTATGTTTAGTATTGATGGGTGGTCATTTTTTTTAATTGGATTAGCAACTTTCCGATTAACCCGTTTGATTGTCTTTGATAAAATAACCGAAATGATACGGATGCCTTTTTTTGATGAGGTGGAAGAAGTGAATCCAGCTGGTGACAAAGAAGTGTATTTAGTACCGAAACAAGGAAAGTTCAAAAGATGGATTGGGGAATTATTAAGTTGCTATTGGTGTACCGGGATATGGGTAAGTCTTTTTTTAGTTTTCCTGTATTCTTTTTATCCCATTATTGCGGAACCGTTCATTGTTATTTTAGCTGTAGCTGCAATTGGGGCAATAATTGAGACAATAATAAGCGCTTTTCTGGGCAAATAGAATGAACAAAGTTTTTAAAAATTTCGTAGACTAATATAAATAGTTAGAAAAGGGGTTAGGACATGAGAAGTAGAACAATGAAAAAATCGATGGAATTAAAACAACCGAAAACAACAATGAAGAAGAAAAAAAATTGTGGTTGTGGAAGAAGAAGAAAAAGGGAAACCGACCAATAATAAATAATAAAGTGAAACTTCTATCAGTGGGGTTTTTTACCCCACTGATGGTTAGTTGAACCAATCGGGCACTTACG